>CAYPXP010000020.1:0-11570 GCA_964414965.1 uncultured Pseudomonadota bacterium | reverse complement strand
GTATCAAAATCAATCCAGATTGGTTGTGTAAGAGCGGAATATCCTATACATAAAAGGTTAGGATCTATCCATGGTGTTTCACAGCTTGGTAATTTTGTTGGAGCTAAAATATCAAAATTTGCTTTTCGACTTTGTTCAATCTCTTGTATAGTTGTATCTATAATAGGAGTGTTTGCATCGAGTATATCGTACAGAGGTGTCAAATTGAGAATGCCGTGTTGTCCTAAATAATCATAAGCATTAATGATATTTTGAATTACGGTAAGAATTTTTTTAACGCCGGCAGCGCGTTCTGGATCTTGTTGAATTTTTATAAAAGATTCTTTATGTATAGTTGGTGTTGTTAATTCTTGAAGTAACAATTGTGCATCTTTGTGAAGATCCGATTGAAATTTTGCTGTAGAAGTGAGTTGTCGAATATTAGGCATTTTAGTAAGACTGTCCTTGATTGTTAGTCTCAAATTTTTTAAGCGCGGTAAAAGGTCAAATTCTGCCCATTCATTCAATTTGCATTGACATAAAATAGGAATGCCTGGGCATTCGCTTAATTTTGATCGATCGTCTTGTGAATAGATTGTAAAATTAAATAATAAAAAAATAACTATTTTTTTATTCATACTTTTCTCCACTTGAATTATTACTTTAAGGTTAATGTTCTTTGTGTGGATTAATCAATAGTTTTGTTAAATTAAATTTCAAAGCTATACTAGGGTGACATATTTTATTGAGATTAAATATTGAATTTTTTTTAATGTAAATAATAAAAAAATTGTTTTAGGAAGAGCATGTTTTTGGTCGATTCAATTCGTAAGGATTTTCCTTTTTTACAAAAAAAAGATGCAACTACGTATATCTATTTTGATAACGCGGCTACAACACAAAAACCCCAACAGGTTATTGAGGCGATATCGAATTTTTATGCGTATAATACTTCTAATGTTTTTCGTAGTATGTACTTAAAAGCTGAACAAATTACCAGTTTCTATGAACAGGCACGTTCTAATATAGCATCTTTTATTGGTGCTGATTCATCAGAAACTATTTTCACCTCGGGAACAACAGAAGGGATCAACTTTGTAGCTTCAACCTATGGAACGCAATTTCTTAAAGCTGGCGATGAAATTATTATTAGTCAAATGGAGCATCATGCAAATTTTTTGCCTTGGCAGCAATTATCCCAACGAACGGGTATCATTTTGTCTATTATCCCTATAACTGTTGAAGGATTACTAGACATGAAAGCATATGAAACTATGCTTTCCTCAAAAACTAAGCTCGTGGCTATTGCTCATAGCTCAAATGTATTAGGAACGACTAATGATGTTGCCTTAATTACCAGATTAGCTCATTCTGTCGGTGCACGTGTGTTGATTGATGCGGCTCAATCAGCTCCTCATATGCCATTAAATTTGCATGATATAGGAGTTGATTTTGCTGTTTTTTCTGGCCACAAGATGCTTGGTCCTACAGGCATTGGTGTTTTATATATAAAAAAAGAGCTCCATGAATTGGTCAATCCCTATCAATTTGGTGGAGGAATGGTCTCTGAAGTTTGTCGCGAGCATTCATGTTGGGCACTCGCTCCTCATAAATTTGAAGCAGGAACGCCGCCGATTGTTCAGGCAATAGGTTTATCGTCAGCGATCGATTACTTGCGGGAAAAGGTAAATTTTAACTTTTTGCGTCAACATGAGACTGCTTTAGTATCGAGAGCAATCGAGGGGCTTCAATCGATTCCTGGAATCCGTATTTTAGGCCCAATTGACCAATTGAAAGAGCGTGGGCATTTGATTAGTTTTGTGGTTGATAAATTACATGCTCATGATGTTGCGGCCTTTCTTGATGCAAAAGATATTTCTGTTGCCGTTCGAGCTGGACAGCAGTGCGCACAGCCGTTACATGCCTTGTTAGGATTGCCAGCTTCTATTCGTATAAGCTTTTATTGTTACAATACTCTTGAAGAAGTTGATAGTTTTATTGATAAAATGAAATTATTGTATCAAATGTAACTTGAAAAATATTGTAAATATGCATATGAAATAGGTAATTAGATATTAAAACGAAGGAGGCTGATCGATTAAAAAAGAAGCAGTTTGCTATGAGGTTAGATAAAGGAGAATAAGATGTCTTTTATTGATCAAATAATTACTGGTCATCGATCAGTTTTGAGAACATTAAGTTTAATATGGCTTAAACCAGTCTTAAATTTTTATAATATTTTGCATTCGCTTGTTAATATGTTGTTATTTCTAATTTCTTCCTTAGTTTTAGGGCTTGGTGTTTTTGGTATATATCATTTATTACAGGGTTGGTTTAAAACGTTATTTATAAGTGAAACGGTCTATTTTGGGATCTTTTTATCATTGTTATTGGTTGTAAGTCTCTGGATAAAATTGGTGTTTGAAACAGCCTTATTGCGTCGCGTTATGAATTTGTTGCATCGTAAGGAATTAACCTTTAGTCAAAGCTTTGACTTTGATAAAGGACTTGGCAAAAAACTTTTTACGTGGAGTTTAATTATTATATTATTTGTTGGTGCTGTTATTTTTGTTGGAGGTTATTTCTCTCTTTTTGTGTATTATTATTGCCCTTATATAGTTATTTTTCTCGCTTTTCTGAGCAGTTGGTTTGTGCTACCTATTTTGATTAAACGCAATTTTGATTTAGTTAAAGCTATTAAGCAATCATTTGAATTAACGTGGAAGCATTTTATTGAATTAATTTCGGCATTAATTTCGCTTATTTTTTATATGCTTATTATAGGCTTTGTGGTAGGGACTGTTGTTTTTGGGTTAACATGGTTAGTCTGTTATATTTTATTGATACCATTTAGTATTGGTCTTATTATGCCATTTGTTTTAATAGGTGTTATTCCTATAGTTTTATTGGGAATTTACTTTGGGACCGTTATAATGGCTCTTCCAGGTGTGTTATATCATAGTATTATTGATAAATTAAAATAAAAAAGGAGTAGTATGAATCATTTTAGTCAAAGCATTCAGTTAGTAAAAGGTACCTATTCATTGATTTGGCGCAATCAAAAAGTATTATGGTATGGATTTTTATTGGTATTGGTACCCATGTTGTTAGATGTTATAACGCCTTTTGTTCTGTCATTTAAGGAAGCGATTCGATGGAGCGATTCATTTTTAACTGTTATTATTATTATTGCATTATTTAATTATATCTATGCTTTAATGGGGCGTAAGAGAATAACCTTCGTACAGAGCTTCTCATTTTCACCAGATCTTGTTTGGAAAGGTGCGATTTGGGCCCTGATTTTATCTCTTATCAGAATAGGTTTAGAATATAGTGTGCTAGAGAGTGGATTGCAGTTTTCAGGGGTTCCTTTTTATGTTCATATTGATTATATGCGCTTTGGTATATGGTTGACACGGTGGTTTGCTGTTGGATTAATAAGTTTAGGAATCTTTTTCTTTTTAGCTATATTAGTTAAAAAAAATAGAGGGTTCGTACAGACGCTTAAAGATTCATTTATTTTTGTTTGGGAAAATTTGTTCGTTACTATTGTGGCTTTGTTAACAAGTTTTATTTGGAATATTGGTTTAGTTTTGGCATTGTTTTCGCTTGTTGTTGCCTTAACATGGCTTATTGGTCTTATTTTTTCAATAGGTCTTGGCTTTAAGTGGCTAACAATTTTGGGATCCATTGCTGCGATTCCGGGAGCTTATTTAATTTTTTACATTGTCGTAGTTTGGACCATTTTACCAGCTGTTTTATATAATCAATTAAGTAAGTCCCGTTAATAACTTTGATTTAAAAAGGTCTGTTTTAAACGCAGACCTTTTTTGTTTTCCGGTTTTGATACAATTGGTTAAAAATGATCTTATTTAAAATGTTTTTTATTGAAAGGGCTGGCTTTATAAGGATATTTTTTCTAATGTTGTAATTTAATCATTGATATTAAAGGTGTCTCATGAATCGTTTTGGTCAAAGTATTCAGTTGGTCGAAGAAGCTTATTCTTTGGGTTGGCGTAATAAGAATTTATTTTGGTATGGAATTTTGTTAGCCTTAGCTTTAGTCGTCCCTTTTTATCTGTTAGTGATTTACGTAATAGGCGCTGGTAATACACTATATTTGCAATCTGCTTTTCAGGCTCTTATGGTTTTGTCGGTTCTTATATTTTTTATATCTTTTATTGTAAATATTTTTTTAGCAACATTGTTGAATCGTATTTATGCTCTGATTAATCATAAAGAGATGAGTTTTAAAAAAAGTTTTTCTTTTAAGGAGGGAGTTTTATGGAAAATTGCTTCCTTATTGGTCATATCCGTTTTTATACACATATTACAAAATAGTCGTGTCAACGAATTAATCGTTTCTTATGTTGGTAAAGGAGTGTTAGTATGGGGTCTGTTGTACACAATATTTTTGAGCATTTCCCTCTTATGGAGCATTGCGAGTGCTTATTTTTTGGCAATTTTGGTGAAAGAAAATAAAGGATTTTTGCAGACGCTAAAATGTTCGTGGCAGCTTGCTTGGAATAATCTATTAATAACTGGTGTTGCTTTTATAGTAACTAGTGTTTGCAACGTTTGCTTGTTATTAATGGTTGTGGCAGCGGGAGCAGGCATAACATATATTATTGGATTACTATTTTCAATAGGTTTTGGTATGACGTGGTGGCTCATATGTGGTGCATTGGTTATTCCTCCAGCTTTTTATTTAGCGAGTTATATGTTTGTAGTTTGGGCCATGTTGTTAGCTTCTCTCTATATCCGATTGAGTAAATCTCGTTAATAACATTATTTTAATTTGAAAAAAGGTCTGTTTTAAATGCAGACCTTTTTTGTTTTTTAGATTCTGATAAAATTGAGTAAAAGCAAGAATTTTAAAGTGTTTTTTTGTTGAAAGGGCTTACCTTATATGATATTTCGCATCGAGTTGGAGTTTAATTGTTTGATATTAAAGGTGTCTCATGAGTCGTTTTAATCAAAGTATTCAATTGATCAAAGAAGCCTATTCTTTAGGTTGGCGTAATAAAAATTTATTTTGGTACGGAGCTTTGTTAGCCTTAACCGTAATTTTAGGGGCCAGTCTTATTTTGGGAGCGTTTTCAATTATAGGCTTAGGGGATATACCATCTATTTTTCAAGGTATTATGATTTTATTATTCTTAATTTTTTCTATGTTTTTTATTATTAATGTTTTTTTAACAACATTATTGAATCGTATTTATGCTTTGATGAATCATAAAGACGTGAGCTTCAAGAAAAGTGTTTCTTTTAAGGAAGGAATTTTATGGAGCATTGCTTTTTTATCTGTCATATCGGCTTTTATGCATATATTACAAACGAGTCGTGTTAACGATTTAATTGTTTCTTATGTTGGCGAAGGATCATTAGTACTTGGTCTGTTATATGTAGTATTTTGGAGCTTTTCCCTGTTGTGGAGCATTGCAACTTTTTATTTTTTGGCAATTTTGGTGAAAGAAAATAAAGGATTTGTGCAAACTTTAAAAGATTCCTGGAGATTTGTTTGGGATAATCTCTTAATTACTGGTGTTGCTTGGATAGCAAGTGTGGTTTGGAACTTCTTCTTGTTATTTATTATTATAGCAGCGGGAGCAGGCATAACATATATTATTGGATTAATATTTTCAATAGGCTTTAGTTTGAATTGGTGGCTCATCTGTGGTGCCGTGGTTGTCGCTCCAATTCTTTATTTAATGTGTTATATATTTGTAGTTTGGGCTATATTGCCCGCAATCATTTATACGCGATTAAATAAATCTCGGTAATGTAATTATTTAACTCATAAAAAGGCCTGATGAGAATCAGGTCTTTTTTGTTTCTTTTTTTACTCCTTGATAAACTAATAAAAAAGATTGGGATTTGATGTTGGATAAGCATAAAAATTTTTTAAAAAAGGCTCTTGATATTGCCTTAGTTTCTATTGATGAAGGTGGCGGTCCCTTTGGTGCTCTTATTGTAAAAGATGATACTATTGTTGCGGTTGGTAATAATCAAGTAGTTCAATCGAATGATCCAACAGCTCATGCTGAGATAGTAGCTATTCGAAGAGCTTGTCAAAAGTTTAATACTCACAGTTTAAAAGGGTCACTTATTTATAGTAGTTGTGAGCCATGTCCTATGTGTTTAAGCGCATTATATTGGGCTCATATTGATGCAATTTTTTTTGCATCTTCGCGTTATGATGCGGCGGCAGTTGATTTTGATGATGAGTTTATTTACCAAGAATTAACTAAAGAGTTAGCGCAACGGGAGCTTCCTATCACACAAATTAAGCTTCCTGAAGCAGAAGAAGTGTTTAAGAAATGGCAACAAAAAAACAATAAAATGATGTATTGAAGATGGATATTGATACTCGTTTAACTATCGGTTTAATTGTATTTGATCGTAATCGCAATCGTTATCTTATTTTGCGTCGTAATCCACAACGTTATCGTGGATGGGGGTTGATTAAAGGGGGAATTAACGAGGGCGAGACGGCTCAAAAGGCATGTTTGCGGGAAACATTGGAAGAAATTGGCATAGTATTATCAGAAAATTTATTACGTAATTTGAATTATACGAGTGCCTATTATGATAATACAAAGCAAAAAGTTGTCTTAGTTTATTGGTTTCTTATCGAATTATCTGAAGTTGGTATTTTAACATTAGAACAAGAAGAGTGGGTTGATCATCGCTGGGCTTCTTATGATGAAGCTCAATATGAGCTTGTGTGGCAATCACAACAACGTGCACTGAGAATTGCTCAAGCAATTCTCAGTGCTGATGAATGTCCTGAAGATGAAGTTGAAGATTAGCTAATAACGCCATATTGGTGCAACATAAAAGCAGCTTGATTAGGATGTGCACAAATAAATGGGTGTTTAATCTTTTCGGCAGCATCGCGATTAACTTTTTGATCATCAATAAAGAATCGTTGTTTATTTTTTTGTTGAGGAAACTTGTTGCAGATTATGTCATAGCAATAGTCATAAATTGAGGATGATGGTTTTGCTCCATGTCCATCACATGAAAAAATCCAATAATCGATATAAGGAGCAATTTCTGTGTTGAATTTTTGTTTAAATGGTTCTACGCATTCTTGTGCAAAGTTAGAAAGAACGATACAGATATGTCTCTTGTTTCCACGTGTATCAACTTCTTGCTTGCATTTTTTAAGAACACTTATCGTAGAATCTAAGGAACTGAGAAAACCTACAAAATAATTTGGATTAAAGGTAGAATCAAAGGTTTTTTCAAATATTTCACGTTCTATATCAGTTTTAAAGAAGGTATTATTTTTGTTTTGTGACCATTTTTGGCATATTTGTTTTGCTTGATTACTTGTTATTGCTCCAACCATGAAATCCTTTAATAATGGTGGCAACGGGGTTATGCCATCATCTGAGTAACATTCATAGGCAACTTTTGATTGATAGTTAATGGCTGCTAATCCTTCAAAATAGCGTTGTTGCATATATTCTTTAAATGTTAATGGATGACGCCAATTAAAGGTATTACAAAAATGTTTAAAAACATTCATTTTACCAATGTAATTTAAGATTTGAAACTTTTTAACATAGACGAGAGTATCAACGAGGTCGAAGAAAATGACATCGCTCTTGCTGGCTTGAAATGTACAAATAGTTAAAATTATAAGTAACAATTTTTTAAAAGACATTTTTCCTCCATTCAATTTATCTAATGCCTTATTTTAGTATGCCAGAATGAAGGAAAAAGTCAATGAAAAAGGGCCTTTTATTGGCCCTTTAGTAATGTTTTGAGTGCTGGTGAAAAAGGTCGATGGATGTGGTGGCTAAATTGTCGAGCAGCTTCAAAATATTCACCATTTCGTTGTTGAGGTTCTTCTGAGATGAGATATATGCGATTTTCAGGATTTTCTGGAAATTGTTGTTTAATATGGGCAAAAAATTCTTGGCTAGGAGAGACAAGCCTTGTTTCACCTGATATACAAATGCGATTTTCAAATAGTTCTTTCATGAATGGTTCTTCTTTTTCGGGGCAGAGTCGTTGAGCTAGATTGCCAATCAAATAACAGGTTGTATTATCGCGATATTCTGTAAGACACTTTTTAAGGAACTCTTTAGCGTTACTATTTAATGATGATGTTTTTTGTGTAACTGTTTCATCGAACGTTCCGTACACAAGAGCTTTATAAAATGATCTTTCTTTATCAGAAAATGATTGTTGGTTAAGATATTCTTCAAATTTCTGTTGTATTTGGAGCGTCGATAAGTCTTGTGTTAGCCAAGCGGCCATAATGGGTGGTAGTATTTCGCCTTGATATTCAATGATAGGGTATTTTTTATCTACTGGAATGTTTCGATAGAATTCGAAGACTTTATGCTGAACGGTTGCTTCATCAGCTGGATTGATCTTTAAATACCAGGTGATATAGAGTCCCAACTTTGCAAGTGATGGCATGAGTGACATTCCTGGTAATTGTTGAGCAATTAATTTGCCGCGTTCCAATTTATTTGGTTCAAGTAACGTGCTTGCATCAACAAAGATGCTGTATTTTTTCTTTTCCATACATGAAGTAGTCTGAAACAATAAGATTGTTGCAAAAATTAAAATAGATCTCTTCATCCCTAAAACTCCCCCTTTTTATTCTATATTTTATTTTTTGCGATGGAACCAGCCACCTCTCTTTTTTTGTGTTTCTTGTGTAGGTTGAACTTCGGTTGAGGTTGTAGTTGGTGTAATAATATTTTGTAGTTTTATTAATTGAATTCGCTCGTGAACTTTAGCGATAAGTTCACTTAATTTTTGGTCTGCTGAATCAACTTTTCCTACAATTTCATCTTGTCTATTTCTAACCCGTTCAAAAGCATCTCGTAATGATGAAAAATCTTGTTCGATTGTTACTAATCGATTTTCTACTTTAGCTAAAGCTTTTCCGATCATCCAGTGTTCTATAGCGCTATAAAGGCGACAGCCTCCAAAGAAGGTAAGGCCTCCCACTCCAGCTATAAGGCCGAGTGACGTTATTAAGGATCTTTTTGTTCGAATATCATCGGCAGCTTTGATGGTTCCGGCGGTGGTACAAGCTAAAGCAGCGATTTCTAACGATCGTTGAAGATCACTTGTTGTTGGATTTTCATATTGTTCTAATGTTTGTAGTTGTTCATTATAAGTGTGAGAATATTTTTCTGAAAGTTTTTGATATTCATTGAGTAAAGCTACACGGGCTAACAAAGAATTTGGGCTATTTATTGGATTTTGATAAGGAATGAGGGCTTTCGAATTGTCTGGTTCCATGGCTGACAGTGGATTTAATGCTAAGAAAAGTAATAATTTTTTCATAGAAAATTCCTTTATTTTAATATCGTTAATTGTAAAAAATAGTTTATATTAAATTCAATGATTCGATTATTTTCGCTATTCTATAAAGTAAAAACGAGATTTTTATGACTGAACGACCAAAAATATATGATCAACGGGTGATGACCTATGCTCAAGACAAAAAGTATTATGGAGAAGTTGTTAATCCAACTTTTTCTTCTCAACGAGCGAATGTGGCGTGTGGAGATAGTTTAGCAATTTCTGGCATAGATAAAAATGGCATTATAGTTGAAGTAAAATTTTGTGGTGCTGGTTGTATGATTAGTCAAGCGGCAGCAGCAATGCTGTTGGAAGATATTCTTGGCAAGTCGATTGAATATGCGCTTTCTCTTACTATTGATAACATGAAACATATGCTTGGTATTGAGCTTGGTTTTTTGCGAGTTCAATGTGCTGAGTTGCCCTTGCGCGTATTACAGGATGCATTAAAAGATAAGAATATTGGTTAATGAAATATGCTTGATCAAAAAAAGTTGTTTGAGGCATTAAATAATAAAAAAGAGTTTTTATTTTCTAACTATATGCAAGAAATCTCCTTAGCATGTGAAACTTGGAATCAGATAGCCAATGAGGTTACGTTTGATGAAATTAATGAGGCAAAAAATAATGACGAGATGATTCCTTATTGGCAAGAGAGACTGAGTAATAAAAAGCAATTGATTGATGATATTGATGCTTATCAGGTACTTGCTATAGATGGTTCTCAAATTTATCCGGATCGGCATGAGGGGATGAATTTTGCCGTTTTGAATGTTGGTGGTGTATTTTTTGATTATGCGGACAAATCAACCGTAGATTTTTTTTCTGAGCCATATGTTTACGATGTTCAATTTCGTGAGAACCATGAAATTTCGGTAGATAATATCGATGCTTATAGACAAGAACTTGAATATCATAAAGCATTAAAAATGGCACGTCATTATCGTGACAAGAAGCCAATAGTATTGTTTGATGGATCTTTAATTTTTTGGCAACTTATGGATAAGCCACGTTTAAAAAAACATTATTTCGAACGTTATTCTCTTTTATTGCAAGAGTTATATAAATCAAAAATTTTATTTGCCAGTTATGTAAGTCTTCCTAAGAGTCGAGAGTTAGTGAACATAATTCATGTAGCGTTAAATAAGCAGGGTGTTGAGCATTCTCTCAAAAGAGTCGTTGATGCTGATATTATGAATCAGTTTTTGGCTCCTTATCAACGAAGTATTTTATTTAAAAATCAAGCAACTATTGTTGAAGATTATCCTGATGCCATTCGCCCTTATTTTTTTTATTGTAATGTAGGCGAAGAGATTGCTCGGATTGAGATTCCTCAATGGATAGCGCAAGATATTCAATTGTTAGAATTAATTGAAAAGATTGTTATAAATCAATGTAAAAAAGGTGGTGGTTATCCGGTTTCGTTGGCTGAGGCTCATGAAGTAGCCGTAGTTCGACAGTCTGATCGACAACTTTTTCTTTATATGCTGCGATCTTTATATCCTCTTTTTTCATCTACTATTTCTAAAAAATTATTGAGCAAAAAAAACGTTCGCGCATAGGGCTGTTGTTATTTTTTCGTGATTATATAAACTAAAAAGTAAGATTATCTCTTTTTTTTAAGTTTTTATAAAGGATTTTATGCAACGTTTTTTGCTTCTTGTTTTGCTTTCAAGTACTTCGATTTATGGGATGATGGTTCCGGTAAAGGCTTTAGCTAAAACAGCTGGTCAAGTTGGTAGAAGTCTGGGAACTCAATTGCTTGCAGATTTAGTTGTAAGAAAAGGTGTTATGCCTGCAACGGAGTTTGCGGTGCGTAGTTGGTGCCTCCGGAAACAGCCTATTTCTTATGGTGTTTCAGCAGCCACACAAAGTGCTTATCCAGTATATACTCCTGAAGCTAATGCGATAATGTTTCATATTCAATCGTTGTGGCAAAAGAAAAGAATGAAAAAAGAGCAAAAGAGAGCTGCTCGTGAGCGGCAGATTTTACTAGCTCAGATCGATATTTTAAAAGGACTGACCGGTAAAAATAAAAAAGAACTTGAAGAAGCTCTTGAGTCAACCCTACATCTGGGTGAAAGTAGATTGGATCAACTAAAAACAAGACTGGGATTTGGCAAAAAAATAGTCTTTGACCGAAAGCCTTATGAAATTCCACATGAAATCGATTGGGAACAAGGAGCAAAAATTGCTGTTGGAGCGGGATTGTTAGCTGGATCTCATTATTTAGCTTATAAAAAAGGCCAAAA
>CAYPXP010000019.1:0-11792 GCA_964414965.1 uncultured Pseudomonadota bacterium | reverse complement strand
CCCCTTAAATCAGTGTTGTCGAGATTAGCATTTTCTAAATTTGTTAAACATAAGCTAGACCCTCTTATAGAAGAGTATTGAAGTTGTGCGTTTTTTAAATTTGCGCGTGTTAAATAGACACCATTTAAGCTTGCATAAGTTAAACTTGCATCTTCAAGATTTATTTTGTTTAAGTCAGCGCCATTCAAATTAGACTGGTTTAAGATAGCCCCTTTAAATGAGTGGCTACTCCATTCAGGAAAGTCTGCCAGAATGATGCGGCTTAAATCACAGCCAATACATTTATTGTTTTTCAAGAGCTCTCTAAATGTAGCTTTTTGAACTTGCGGTCTTCCTAATTTTAAATCTTTAGTCTTCTTTTCGGAGTTAGTTTTAATAAAGTTGTTGTGACAAACAAATCCATCAGGTAAAACTGTTTGCTCATTGCAATAAGTAAATCCTATTTGTACGTTAGTTAAGTTTGCATTTTTTAAATTAGCGCCACTTAGATCTGTTCGTTGTAAGTTTGCTTGTGAAAAATCAGTATTTGTCATTAGGGCGCGATAAAAAGTTGCGCCCATGAGGTTTGAATTTATAAAAGTGCTGCCACTAAGGTCAGCATCGTGAAAATTGGCTCCAGTAGCATCACAACCATTCAAATCGGTGCCAGAAATCCAAGCTTTAACTAAATATGCATTTTTTAAACTTGTTTCACTTAAATCTGCACCGCTCAAGTCGCTTTCAGCGAAATTTACAAAATCTAATCGAGCTTGTCTCAAATTAATGCCTGACAAGTCATTTTTGGACATATCCGAAAAGCTTAAATCACATCCGAAACATTCATTTTGTTGTTGTAGCTGCTTTAACGATGTGTTTCCCCAAAGTTTTTGTGAGGATCGACTTTTTATTAAGGGTATAATTGTAATAAGGATTAATAAGCATAAAAATTTTTTCATGGGACCTCCATCATTATTTCTTTTATTGTAGATGGTTTTTATATAAGAACTCAATAAATTAAGTTCTTTAAGTTGTTTTTTATTAAATTGTTCAAACTTTTAATGTAGGAGGTACTTTCTATTCTGAAAAATATATTAAAAAGCATAAAAAACTATGATAAGCTCAATATAGTTACAAATTTTAATAGGATTTGAATGGATAAATTAGCAGATATTAATAAAGATTTTGCACAATGGTATCAAGATATCATTTATGCCGCGGAGCTTGTAGATGAATCGCCCGTCAGAGGATGTTATGTAATTCGTCCCTATGGATGGAAAATGTGGGAACTTATACGTGACCATCTTGATGAGCGCATTCAAGCTACCGGACATCAAAATGCAGCATTTCCGTTACTTATCCCTGAATCTTTTTTTAAACGTGAAGCTGAGCATGTTGAAGGATTTTCTCCTGAACTAGCTGTAGTAACTCATGCGGGAGGAAAAGAACTAGAAGAACCTCTTGTCGTTCGACCTACCTCAGAAACAACAATTCATCATTCTTTTGCGAGGTGGATAAAATCATGGCGCGATTTACCATTAAAAATTAATCAATGGGCAAATGTTGTTCGTTGGGAAAAAAGGCCACGTCCTTTTTTACGAACTACTGAATTTTTTTGGCAAGAAGGGCATACTGCCCATGAGACATTAGAATCGGCCCAAGAAGAGGCTCTATTAATGTTTAATGAATATGTCACCTTTATTCAAGGAGAATTAGCAATTCCCGTTATTGTTGGGCAAAAGTCAGAATCAGAAAAATTTGCTGGAGCTGACAAGACTTATTCAGTTGAAGCCATAATGCCAGACGGAAAAGCACTTCAAATGTGCACATCTCATTTATTGTCGCAGAACTTCGCTAAAGCTTTTAATATTACTTTTCAAGATCGCGATAAGCAACAAGCTTTTCCACATTTGACTAGTTGGGGAATAACGACACGAGTTATTGGCGCGTTAATTATGATGCACGGAGATCAAAAGGGATTAGTTTTACCTCCAGCTGTTGCACCTATTCAAATCATTATTATTCCAATCTATCGTAATGAAGAAGAAAAAGAGTTAGTTCATGCACAATATGATTTTATCAAAACAGCACTTAATGGTTTTCGTATTTCACTTGATGAAGATATGAGCAAGACACCAGGAGCAAAGTTCTATCATTGGGAAATGCGTGGCGTTCCAATTCGACTTGAGATTGGTAAAAAAGATGTTGAAGCAAAAAGAGTTATTTTGGTAAATCGCGTAACGGGCGAAAAGATAGAAGCGCCGTTTGAAAAACTTACAGAAATAGTTCAAAAAATTTTGGATGATATTTATAAAGAATTATATACTGCAGCTCGCAAAAAAATGGATTCCAATGTATTTGTTGGAACTAAATTAACAGAGTTTGGACCAAAAATGGCTGAAGAGGGTGGTGCCTATATTACTGGATGGTGCCAATCGCAAGACTGTGAGCAGCAACTCAAAAATTATAAAGCCTTTACACGCTGTCTTCTCGAGACTCAAAAAATTTCTCATTGTTTTCATTGTGGAAAACCGAGCGTACGTGATGTTTTAGTTGCAAAGGCGTATTAGTTTAATTTACAATACAAAAGAGTTAAAAAATCTGAAAAAGGAGTGTTTTGTGCAGATTGATGTAACTTTTTTTATCGTTGCGCTCATTTGTGGCGCAATTCTTTTCATTTTTTGTATGATCTTTAGACGTCGCGTAAGGAAAGTTTTAGTTAAAGATATTAAGATTGCTTA
This sequence comes from uncultured Pseudomonadota bacterium, assembly GCA_964414965.1. Classification (GTDB taxonomy): domain Bacteria; phylum Babelota; class Babeliae; order Babelales; family UBA12409; genus UBA12409. Next base: position 9,075 of record CAYPXP010000019.1, on the reverse strand, counting down.
TCGTCAATATGGACATGGAAAACCTTTAATTCTGATTGGTGGCTATGGCAGTTCGATGACGGTTTGGGGAAGAAGTTTTTTATCTTGTTTATCATCCCATTATCGTGTCATTATTTTTGACAATAGGGGCATTGGTAGCTCAACGTTAGGTACTCAGCCTTATACGATTGAACAATGTGCTGAAGATACAAAAGGGCTTATTGATGCGCTCAAATTAAAGGAAGTCTATGTGTTTGGTTATTCGATGGGCGCTAGCATTGCGCAAGAATTAGTTTTACGCCATCCCTCAGTTGTAAAAAAGCTCATTTTAGGTGGAGCTAATTCCTTAGGCAAGACACAAATGAAACCTATTGTTCAACGATCGTTAGCTGATTTGAGTGGAAGTGATAATGCACTATGGCGCCGTAAAGTTAAAATAATGTTTCCTATAAACTGGCTCAAGGAGCGTCCGTATATTTTAAGATTATCTGTTAAATTTAATCGTGAAGTAATGAAGCTGCAAATTAATGCACTAGAAAAGTGGCAAGGAGTAGAAGAGCGGCTAAAAAACATCAAGGTTTCAACGCTTTTAATAGTTGGGCAAGAGGATATTGTTACACCACCAAGTAATGCGTTATTTATTCTCCAACAGATTAAAGGTGCATGGTTAGTTCAATTCGCAAATTGTGGCCATGGTCTAATAAAACAAGAACCATCTGATGTGGCGCGAATAATAAAAATCTTTTTAGTAAGTTAGTTTTTTTCTTAAATAAGTAATGCTGTAACTTTTTTTATTATTTTGTTAGATTAAATAAAAAAAGTTGAGTAATGCGAATAGATGAAGCAATTAAGCAATTCGGCGTTTATTTAGTTACACAAAAAAGAGCCTCAAAGAACACCTCTCAAGCCTATTTGCTTGATTTGAAACAATTACAATTTTATAGTGAAAAAATTGGTGTAGTCGATCTTTCACAAATGGATAAACCATTTTTTCTTAAGTATCTCGTTATTTTACATAAAAATTTATTACTCTCTCATCGTTCGATTGCACGTAAAATTGCAGCCTTGAATAATTTTTTACATTTTCTTAATGATAATTATCAATATTCATTTGATCTAAATTTTTTATCGTCCCCCAAACAATCTCAAAAAATTCCGCATGTGGTAACTGAAGAGCAATTGAGGAAATTGTTACAAGCGGTTGAAAGGGAATCGACAAGTATTGGCAAAAGAAATCGTCTTTGTTTTTACTTGTTATACGGAACAGGTATGCGAGTAAGTGAATTGACCCAACTGAGATTATCAGACATTTTTCCTGATGAACATTTAATTAAAGTAATGGGAAAAGGATCAAAAGAACGGTTGCTCCCCATATCCGATGATCTCTTGCAAATAATCGAAAACTATGTTCAACAGACGCGACCCAAGTTTTTAATCTATCGCAAAAAAATTCTTTCAAGTAATTTTCTTTTTCCGATCATTTATAACGCTCAACCTAAAGCTATTAGTCGACAATATATCTGGCAATTTTTACGTTTATTAGGAAAACAATTTGATTTTAAGCTTGCTCCGCACAAGTTACGACACTCAATGGCCACGCAGCTTTTGCAAAATGGTGTTGATTTACGATCGTTACAGGTACTGTTGGGGCATGAACACTTAACGACGACACAAATTTATACACATGTTGATAAAACCCAATTACGCGTCGTTTATGACAAAAAACATGAACGATAATTGCTCTTTCTTTACTAGCGAAAATGCACTAATATGCTATGCTGAAATAAGTTATTAATGTAAAAATTATGTAAATGGCCATGGAACAAAATAAATTTATTATTGATCAAAAAAAACTGTCAGCAATCTTAGCTTCAATGCAAGCTATTTGTGCTAAGAGAACAACAATTGAAGCAACAACTTCTATACTTTTTCAAGCAGATCATAACGAACTCGTTTTAAAAAGCACCGATTTAGACTTAAGCGTACAATATAGTTGTCCTCTTAAAGAAGGATCATCAATCGATCAAGCACAATTTTTAGTACCAGGACGACGAGTCTTTGAATTGACCAAGGAGTTAGAGGGAGATATTAGAGTCGATGTAAAAGATACACAGATTGCCTTGAAGTCGGGCAATGCGAGTCTCTCACTCAACATAAAGGATGCTCAAGAGTTTCCCCCGTTCCCTGAACGCATCGAAAACCTTATGGAACTGAAGACCAAAGACTTGCTTTATATGCTCGATAAAGTCATTTTCATTGTTCCTCAAAATAATGCTAATCCGGCACTCAATGGTCTATTAATCGAAGTTAATCGTACGGGAACAAAGATGACTGCAACCGATGGCCATTGTTTAGCTCAAATATTTACACCCGCCTATACATTACCTGAAAATAAAAAATGGTTACTCCCGCGTAGATCGCTTGTTGAATTAAAACGTATCATTGATTCAAGCGATGATGAAAAAGTTTTCCTAGGGACTTGCGGCAACCAATTAGTTTTTTCAGGTAATTCATTCAATTTATTCACCAAATTACTGGTTGATTCATTTCCCGAATACGAACAAATTTTAAATAAACAAGATTTCGTAAAACGATCTGCTCCAAAGTTAGATTTAATTAAAGCTTTAAGGCGAGCAGCTTGTTTATTATCTGGCCAATTTATTGCAACTGAATTTGATTTTATTCAGAACAATTTGGATATAGCTATTAATAACAAAGAAGTTGGCAGGCTAAAAGAAAATATAACGCTTGCAGAATCAGTTGATATGGAATTGAAAATTAGATTTTACTCACCTTATTTATTGAGTGGTTTACAAACACTTCCTGGTGATACCGTCTTTTTCTGGCTTCACAACAAGACACGTCCAATCATTTTTGAAGCAGAAGAAAACAGTTGTAATATCTTATATTTGGTTATGCCTGTTTCACCTATAAGTAATAATTAATAACGGTGCAGCTTAAAGAACTTTCTCTGCAAAATTTTAGATGTTTTAAACAACTTAACTTAACATTTGATGCACCCATTGTTTTTATTAAGGGGGACAATGGAGCCGGAAAAACGGCTCTTCTGGAAGCGATTTATTATCTCTGTTATTTACGGTCGTTTCGAACCTATTCTTCACGCGAGTTAATAAACTTTGATAGTGACAATTTCTTTGTACGAGGCCTATTCAGCGATAGAAAATCAGATACCCATGAACTAAGTATTGGAGTTACTCACCAAAAGAAGCTTGTCAAATTAGACCAAAAACCGATCAATTCGTTTCAAGATCTCAATAAATGCGTCAAGGTTATTTCACTCTCTGAAAGCGATCTTCAAGTTATCCAAGCCGGTCCTGAACATCGTCGTTCATTTATAGATTCATATATTTTTTTGAACGAACCGTCTTTTACCAAAGAACTCTGTGATTATAAAAAAATTTTAAGCCAGCGCAATGCATTATTGCAACGATTTTCTTTTGATAAGGCTTCCTATTTGATATGGACAGAGAAACTGTGGCATCAGACACAAAAAATTGAAGAAATCCGATCGAGTTATCTTCAAGAAATTGAAGGATTTGTTCAAGAAGAAGCAACATTTATTCCCAATGCAAGCAATATTCAATTAAAGTATTGCTGCAAACGCTGTCCAGGAGACACCTTTAAGCAGTTTCTCTTGAAAAATCCTTCTTTGTCAGATGAGGAACGATTGATTCAGAGGTCCTTATTCGGTGCTCATTTAGATGATATCAGCATTAAATGGCGAACAAAAAATGCTCGTTTATATGCATCTAGAGGGCAGCAAAAGCTTGTCATGCTCTTACTTAAAATTGCTCAAGTAAAAGGATTGATTCATCGAATGAGACACAGTATATTATTACTAGATGATTTTGTAACTGATTTTGATGAAGAACGAATTCAGCAAATTTTACCTCTTTTACATTCCCTTAACTGTCCTCTCTTTTTCACTTGTGCGCAGGGAGAAAACTCTTTAGAAAGAGCTTTGAAGGCTTATAAGGTACAAACTATCATTCTCGATCGTTCTTTTTGATTAATGAACAGCCAGTGTCATCAATTAAAAAAAATAAAACGTTACTGCTTGACATTTTTAGCCATTAGATCATACTAAGTAGTGAACCGATAAAACGGTTCTTTATTTAGGCTTCATTACTACTCTCCTTTTTTCCATCGCATTGACTTTCGTAGTCAATGCGATGGTTGTTTTTTAGGAGAAGCCAAAATCTCATAATTTCTAATAGTAACTCAGTATTTTATCCGGTCGAAGAGTGAAACATTGTAGACTTTTCGTCCTTTGGGTTTTTCTTCTTGTTCACTTGTTACGGATCTGTTCTTTAGATGTTTTTCCATCTGTTTACGCTATTGGCTATATGTTATATACATCTTTAAATAGACCGTTTGTTTTTTGCAGCTTCCTCCAAAAGAAGGTAACAGAGATTTATTCTTTTTGGTGTTAACTTTGTTTTTCTGAAAAAGTTTTATAGAATCAATTTAGGTTGGGCAAGCAGTTTATTCTAAGGATGACTATTGCTTTATAATTATTTTTTGTGACTTTTAAATATTTTTTAAAAAAAGGGGTATGTGATGGAAAATCATCTTAAAAAGTTTGTTTTTTTTTCTTTTTTTCTTTTTTTTATACGAGCGAATTATATTGAAGATTACTTAAAAATTCGCCTATTACCTAACAAACTTACGCGAGAAATCACACGAGCTTTCACTGAAGATATTGTTAATAGCGAAGGAAACGAGAGTGGCGACAATAATAAAGGCCCGAGTGTAGCACATTTAGGCGACGGCAAATTTGTAGTCTCATGGGTTAGAGGTACAAGCCCTTATCATGTTTATATGCAAAGATTTAGTGCAGCAGGAGCAAAGGTGGATCTAAATGCACAGGTTGATACATCTAACGCTGCAAATACTCGTGGTAGCCCGAGTGTAGCACATTTAGGCGACGGTAAATTTGTGGTTTCATGGGTTAGAGGTACAAGCCCTTATCATGTTTATATGCAAAGATTTAGCGCAGCAGGAGAAAAGGATGGTGCTGAAACGCAAGTTAATACATCTAACGCTGCAGGTTCGATGGGTGGCCCGAGTGTAGCACATTTAGGCGACGGTAAATTTGTGGTTTCATGGGTTAGAGGTACAAGCCCTTATCATGTTTATATGCAAAGATTTAGCGCAGCAGGAGAAAAGGATGGTGCTGAAACGCAAGTTAATAGTGCAGAAAATTCGGGACACAGATCGGGAGGTGGTCCAAGTGTAGCACATTTAGGAGACGGTAAATTTGTAGTCACATGGGTTAGAGGAGAAACAAGCCCTTATCATGTTTATATGCAAAGATTTAGTGCAGCAGGAGCAGCGGATGGTGGTGAAACGCAAGTTAGTACATCTGGTGCATATCAGGGTAGTGGTCCGAGTGTGGCACATTTAGGCGACGGTAAATTTGTGGTTTCATGGATTAGAGGTAAAAGCCCCAATCATTTTTATATACAGAGGTTTAGCGCAGCAGGAGAAAAGGATGGTGGTGAGACGCAAGTTAATAGTGCAGATAGGTATGGGTCAAACATGGGGACGGGTCCGAGTGTAGCACATTTAGGAGACGGTAAATTTGTAGTTTCATGGATTAAAAATACAGATTATGAGGTTTATATACAGAGGTTTGATGCAGCAGGAGCAAAGGATGGTATTGAAACGCAAGTTAATAGTGAAGGTAATCATGCAGGGCCGGAAGGTAGGTCGATTGTAGCTTCTTTAGGAGGTGACAGACTTGTGGTTTCATGGATTAGAAAATCGGACCCAGAGCCCAATAATGTTTATATAGGTTTTTCTGAAGTAGCTGCTGGAACTGTGTCGGGAACGACAAAAGATGAGGATGATAGTGGAATTGAAGGAATTGCAATTCAATTAAAATCAGGAGAGAGTGTTGTCGCTTCGACGACTACAGGTGTAGATGGGAGTTACACATTTTCTGATGTTACTGCAGGTGATTATACTGTCATGTCAGGCTCTAAAGATTGGTATAGAATAACTTCAGCGGCTACTGTTGATGTAACAGTAGCCGCTGGTGAAACAAGTGCCGCTAATTTTACCTATCAAAAACTAGGGCAATTAACTATTACAACACGAACAGCAGTTGGAGAGGTGGTGCCGAATGTAAGTTTTAGTTTTGTAGGTGGAGAGACGATAAGTAGTCAGACAGATTCAAGTGGAAACTTTTCATGTGAGGTTTCAGTTGGGAGTTATACGTTAACGGTTACAACACCAAGTTGGTATCGATCAACATCGGATACTACGGTAACGGGAACGGTCATTTTTCAAGCGACAGAGACGAACGCATTTACATTTCAAAAACTAGGGCAATTAACTATTACAACACGAACAGCAGTTGGAGAGGTGGTGCCGAATGTAAGTTTTAGTTTTGTAGGTGGAGAGACGATAAGTAGTCAGACAAATTCAAGTGGAAACTTTTCATGTGAGGTTTCAGTTGGGAGTTATACGTTAACGTCAAGTGCGCCAGATGGCTATCAAGCTGTAACTGGTTTTGTTAGTGGTGCAATAAGTTTTCAAGGAATGACGACTAATAATTTAATTTATAAATCAACAGTTCCAAAAGTACAATTGCGTATAGCTAATGATCATATTACTCAAACAGCTATTCCGAGAAAATTTGTTAGTGTTGGTAATGAATTTTATACGCAATTGCGTCTAAAAGCAGATAAGATTTAAGATTTAGGAGGGTTATGAAAAAAAAATATTTAGTACTTATATATGTAATTTCTTTAAATGCCAGTAAAACAGTTTTTATTCCTCGTTCGATAACAACTGATCCGACATTTGATTTGAATATGTTATTTGATAATGAGAGTGAAGATAAAACATTTAACGTGAAATTTGGTTTTAATCCTTTTTTTATTTCATCAACGAGTGCTTCTGCAATTACTAAATATTTTGTGCCGTGTGATGATCAGCTATATATTCGCGAAGATGCGACATGCAATATTGCGTCTCCATGGCTCTATCTTTTATCTTCAACGGAAACTGGTTTTAGTTCGAATGTTTATTTGAAACCGGAATATAAAAAACGCGGTGTCTTATTAAGTGGATTGATACATTTTCCTGATATATGGAGGGGATTGTGGTTACAGTGTAATATTGCACCGCTAAAAGCCTTTCGTAAATTAAATGTAAGAGAAACTTCATTAGGTGAAGAAGGTGTCATTACGGGTTACCAAAACACAACTCAGGCATTAAGTTCATTTAGTACAAATCTTTTTAAAAACAGAGTTTCAATTGCTGGCATTGACGATATTCAATTGAAGATGGGGTTCGTGATTAAAGAGGGTGCGCGATTGCATTTTGATTTTTACGGTGTTGGCATTATCCCTACCAGCAATAAACAAACATCCTATTATTTTGCCGAACCGTATTTGGGTAATGGCGGTCATGGTGGTATCGGTATAGGGATGAACGGTTCAGGAGTTGCCTCTGAAGATGCAAAATATCGTTGGCGATTGCTCGGTGACATAAAATATTTTTATCTTTTTGAGCAATGTGCGAAGCGTTGTTTTGATTTATATAATGGAGATTGGTCGCGTTATTTACTCTGCGCGTTTGAAGCTGTACCAACTGTCGCATTGCCATTATTACCCGAAGTCACTAACAACTGTTTAGTAAATCCAAGAGGTCAGTTGAATTTCTTGCTTGCAAGTGAACACCTTTTTCAACGCTTCTTTATTCGGTATGGGGTAAATGTCTGGTTACGTCAGTCAGAACGCCTTAAATTGTTTGGGAATGATTTTAATACGTTGGGCATATTTGACTTAAAGGGAGCACGACAAGGTAATGCAGTATCTGCAAGTAAGGCACAAATTTGGCAAACGGCTGGCGTTGATAATGTTGCATCCAGTGATAGTTCGTTTGTTCGTCTAACTAATAGTGATATTAATCCGTCCTCTGCTGCGCTGCCTGATGTGTATACATTTAAATTATTTGCAGGATGCGGTTATCTTAACAAAGATCGTGGTCTTGAATTTGGATTGCATGGTTTTTATGAATGGGCTAACTATCGCTCAGCAATGAATCAGTGGGGCCTTTGGCTAACCACGTCCTTTTATTTTATCTGAGATGCTTTCTTCCTGTCCATCTGTTGGTGGTAGACCCACCTTTTTTATTAATTTCACTAAAAAATTTACCAAATATTTCTCCACCACTATAATCTTAAATCGGCTTATCTATTATAGGCCATACTTTTTTAAGTCCGTCAGAGTCTTGTGATTGTAATTTTATAAAGCAGTGATCTTTGTTTTATTGTTGTCTTTATCAAAAAGAATGTGTTACTTTAAAAATAAAAAAGGTAATAACGATGAGCAAATTAAAAAGTATTCTCATTCTTACATATCTTTTATTCGGTTATGGTATAAAAGCATCACAAAGTAACAAGGATGAAACCCCAACCGCACCATCTTTAAAGAGCGATCTACAGCAATATATAGAAAAAACTATAAGTCCAGCTGTAGCAGAACAAATGCAAAAGGATGGCACCGCAATACCTTTTGAAAGCGAACTTTCTTTGGCAGCTTCAGAAATTTTTTCCGGAGGAATGAATTTAAATTCAACAATAAAAGGCGACAGTCTCAAAACAACCCCGTTTTTAGGCCAAGGCTTAAAAGCTAAGGATTTGACCCATTCATCCCAAGACCTTAAAGCCACGGAGCCCTCAGGGCGAGACAACAAATCAGAACCAAAAACAGAAAAATCAGAAACCGTTCAAAACCCAAACAGTAGTGAACCATTTGAAGAGGTGGTTCAGGACAAGACGATAAAAAATGTTCCGGACGATGTAGAATTTGCGATCTTAGGCTAAAAGCTTTCTCTAGTTTACATAATATACATTATGCGTCCAAAAATTAAAGGAAATTTGGCACTGAAACCTCGATTTTTATGGTAAATTTCCCCGGTCCTTAAAATCTTGAATGAAAAATTCGTTGAGGGCTTCAAAAATGTCGTATCAAGTACTTACAAAAATAAGTGGTATTTTTTGATCGATATTGAACTCGATCAGTTGATCAAGAAATACATTTATAAAGGTAGAAGATACTT
>CAYPXP010000018.1:0-11841 GCA_964414965.1 uncultured Pseudomonadota bacterium | reverse complement strand
TGGCTTTAAAGCTAAGGATTTTGCCCATTCATCCCCAGGCTTAAAAAGCCTTGGGGTATTCTGGGCGAGGCAATAAAACACTTTATTTATCACAAAGGAATTATCAGATGAAAAAGCTCCTTCTTACATTTTTGGTTTTCGGAACATTATCTCTTTCAGCTAAAAAAATAATTAATGGCGAAGAACAAACAGTCGTTTTTGTTGGCATGGTCGGCGACATGTTCCATTTCGGACATGTAAACATGTTAAGAAATGCGCGAAGTTTTGGTGATTACTTAATGGTCGGCGTCACGCCTGATGAAGATGCCAAAAGTTATAAACGCGTACCAATCATGAACTATGAAGAACGTAAAGCGGTAGTCCAAGCTTGTAAATATGTCGATGAAATTATTCCTGAACCTTTACACCTATCCAAAGAATTTCTCGATGAATATGGTATCGATGTAGTCGTTCACGGCGATGATATGAATGAAGAAGCATTAAAATTCTTCTACGAAGTTCCTATGAAAATGGGACTATTAAAAGTTCTTCCATACACGCCAGGCATTTCAACCTCAAATATCATTCAACGAATTATCAAAAGATCTGCCGAATTTTCTCTATAATTTCATCAAAAAATGATTTTACATTTATTTGAATATTCTTTTATCGTTTTAAATCGCGAGAAAAATTTTCATGAGATCCCATTGCAAGTAAAATTAAGAGCTCATCTTGAGAATGAAATTCATAGGCAAGTAATGTTAATTGATTAACCATTTTAAACTTATAGACACGAACACCACAAAGATCACTTTTTTTAATAGTTCCAATAGAGGGATTTTTTATTATCTTTTCAACTGCTTCGTCTAGATCTATCTTTTGATTTTTATTTATTTTTTTTACTTGTCTAACAAACGTTGATGTTTGTAAAACATTCATCGTTTCCTCTTGATAGCTTTCAAGATATATGGCTCAAGTTTGCCACTTTGAGCTTCTTGTTGCGCTATCAAAATGTTTTTTATAAATTCATAGGTCAAATCTGGATTTTCTTCAGCTAGTCTTCCTATACGTGCCCAATGCTCTATTTGTCCTGCAACTGATCGGTTAACTGCTTTAGACATGATTTTTGCTTCAGAAATAATGGTATCAGATAGTTTAACAGAAGCTGCCATGATAAGTTCCTTTTCAATATCTTCTGATATTTTTTTATAATACCAAAAGCACCCTTTTACAACCAACAATTGAACTCTTTTAAGATGGTTTCAATCGTTGAATAATCACATGCATAAGTTTATAATAATCAGGAATTCTTTTAGCTAAAGTTTCAGCAACTTCTTCTACATACATATGTGAAGTTATGTTGCGATCCTCAATCATCATCATTGATAATTCAGCTTCATGTTCATTAATAAGTTCTGCCGCAAAACTTTCTTTTATAATTGGCTTAGGACCAATAACTTTCAATGCCACAATTTCTTCTAAATACTTTTTTAAATACTTCCAATATAAATCTACACAATACTCAAATCGTTGGACCATAGAATCTCGTAATCCCCGATACTCTTCTTCATAATCCATATGCGGATTATAACTTTTACCTTCTTGGGCAAACAAAGTAAAGGTCTTTATCGCCCGATCTAAGGTTCCCAAGGCTTGATTTATCTTTTGATACTTTTGATTTAATTTGTCCATTTTATTCCTTCACGAAGAATATCATTCTTTAATTCTTGGGACGCCATATTAAAATCAACAAGATCCATCTTCATCGGAATTGTGGTTTCATCAAATGCCATCTTAATAGCAAGAAGCTTGTTAGAATCAATAGGTTTTCCATTATCTAAAGCAATATCAATATCAGAACCAGGGCGCTCTTTATTGATAGCTCGCGAACCAAAAAGATAAATTGTACATCCTGGAATATGCTTATGAATGATAGAAATCAATTCATCTTTATATCTTTTATTTAATGTCACAAAAAACCTTATAAAAACAGTTATAGGCTAAGATTATCGATTGTTCTCTCATAATACAAGACCTTTTAAGATAAATTAATTTCCTCTTTACCTAAATCACCCAACGATTGCCAGTGAGGATTCATAATAAGATGAATATACCCACGTTTTTGGCGAATGAAGGTAGTAATACCTATTGAGCGAAGCCAATCATAGATTAATTGATAACCTTCTTCGATCATGGCTACCTCTTTTTTAACTTCAATCTCCATAAAGGTGCCACAATTTTCAACCTCATCAATCGCAATTTCTAATTCTGGCAAAGAAAAAATCTTCCTCGTTTTTCTTACTATAGTAGCCTCAGTAAAACCTATTATCCTGAACAATGCTAAGGTTTCATCGACATTTGAAATAGAGGTTTCATATTCGTCACAATACAAAGGGTTACGGGTTCCCGGCTCCTTATGAGAATCTTTAACACAAAGAACAGCTCCATGCTCAGTTTCTCGTATACGCAAAAAGATATTTGCGTCCTTATCACCTTCAGGAAAAACAATAAACAATGGAGACTGAGGATTATCTAAATAATAATCAGTCTGATGTTCAATCTGGGTTGGCTTACCCAAATAGTTTTTTAATGCTTGCACTTCATCGCCAGTTATTTGAATACGAATTTCAATTTCTTTATTCATGTATAAATCTCTTTTAGAATTTTTTGTACTATTTCGCCAACATTGTAACCGTTCGTATTAATCACTTCGCCATAATCAAATTTTGAAACTAATTCAAAAACATTTTTTATTTCTTGATCGTTAAGAGGTTGCTTTCGCATTTTATTTCGGGCGCTACATGTTGGCAAATCTGCTTTGAGAGTAAATATCAGATAAGGATATTTAAGTTCTGTTATCAAATCTTCAAGCTGAGATTTATGATAAAAATTCCCATCAAATATCACCGATTGTCTGTTTTTCAACCTTTCTTGAGCTTCAGGAATAATCATCTTGTTAGCTAACAACATATTGCATTCGGAAACACAACCATTTTCAGAAATAAAATCAAGATTATGACACTGTAAAACAGTATCAAAACCAATATAATAAGCATGTAACAATTGTGATAATTTGTGCGCTATACTAGTCTTACCAACACCAGCAGGACCACGAATGATAATAAAGTAGCTCATAATTTTATCATATCTTCAATAACATGTTTTAAGTAACGCTTAATCATAAAATAACTATTTATTTTCTTGTATAAACATAAAGAATCTTTTCTTTATTAAAATCAAGATCACCAGCATCAGGATCAGTGGCAAAAACTCCTTAAATCTTCCGGTTATCGATGCAAAAGATTTTGAGGTTGATCACACGTGCCAACCATTATAGATCCTCTTTTTTTGGTACGTGTTTTGGGTTTTATGTTAATAGTAACATCTTGTCCAAGTAAATTTAAAAATCGAAAAAGTCGCTCTAACGAAAAACCTGCAAGTTTTCCACTTACTAAGGCTGAAACCTTAGGTTGATCTATATTTAGCAATTGAGCTGCGTCTTCTTGTGTAAGCTTTTTTTTGCGAATAACTTTATCTATTTGCCGTGCCAGTTCTGCTTTTGCTGATAATTCTTCGGGATTGTGCAATTTAAGATCAACAAAAACATTTCCACTGCTTTTCTCAAATTTCTTTTCCATAACTTAATTCCTTATATATTTCTTGAGCTTCTTTAAATCTCTTTTTAATCAAATCAATTTCCTGTTTAGGCGTTTTTATTCCTTGCTTCGATTTCTTTTGAAATGCGTGAAGCACAAATACAATTTTTGGCATTAAACAAATAACAGAAATCAAGCTCATGGTCTTTTTCATATTTTCCCCTCTTCTCTATTTATTATTAAGGGGTCAAGCTTGTCTTAAAATTTTTACTTTTTTAGTTTGGAAAACTTCAGCCCTCTTATCTTTATTCTTAATCAAAAGTTCAATCAATTCATAAGGATACAATGGCTGTTCTTGTGCCAAGGCTTGTTGATATAAAACTGTTGAAGGCGTCAGCGCTGGAAGCGTGTTAATTTCAATAACTAAGAGATCACCCGTCTCAATATGCACAAAGGCATCAATACGTGAATAACCACGAATGCCAAGCTTAACAGCCACATCATAAGCCAATTTTTTAACGCGTTGCAAAGCATAAGGCTGCATAATATCTGCGGGAGGCGGCGTAATATTAACACCAGTCCCACCTTGAAATTTCTCTTCGACACTCAATACTTCACCTTCAGCGACGGTAATACTTGGATTGAAAACCATAATATCATGCTCATGTTCAACTACCCCAATAGTCACTTCTATCCAGCCACTACGAGGAACATGCTTCAATTTATTTGCTTTTACACGCAAAATATCGGTCTCAATAAATTTTTCAACAACCAGATGCTCTGAAAAACTGGTGGACAATTCAATAAAATCAAGCTGTCCAATAAAGGTGTTTTTTGGAACAAATGGCACACGATCAATCAAAAGCTTAATATATTTTTTAAATTCGTCCGCACTATAAAGATGAACAACGCCGGTGCTACATCCATCAGCGCGTGGTTTAACGATAATGGTCTTAGCATTAAGTTCATTCTTTAAATCTTGCCAATAGCTCTCCATTTCAAGATCGCTTAAATCTACAAAATCGGCTGTTTTGAGCATCTTGCCAGCGGTGGTCTTAACCCCTTCAAGTGCAAGCTTATTAATTGCCGCTGCCGTTTCCCATTTATCCATACAAATACGTGATACCTGCTCATCAGGCCCATTAAACAAAATATTTTTATCCGTAAGCGTTTTTTGTAATACACCATTCTCACCGTCACCACCATGCAACGCAATAAATACGAATGATGATTCATTGATAAATTCTTCTAACGTCAATTGACGTGGTTCAAAGAACTCTTCACGATCTTTTGATTTTTGAATCCCGAGATGTAAACGTGCTCGTTCTTCAAATTCAAGTAGACGAGCTTTTGCCTCTTGATAATTTTGACAATTATAAGCAATCTCTTCGACCGTGTGGTTGAGACATAAATGATAGGGCAATTGCCAAATCATCCCCTTTTTATCTAATAAGTATGGTTGAGGTTGATATTCACATGATCGGCGCAATTTTAACCAGACATTCGTGCCACTCATAAGAGATACTTGTCGTTCGGAATTATCACCACCCATAAGAATATTAATCTTTTTACGTAAAGGCGGTGTCACCTTTTTCTCTGATTCAAAATTAATATTTTGGCGTTTGCTCGCTCGTTCTACAATATGTCTCAAAATATCACGATGCGTCATGCCAATGCGTGAAGCTTGTTGGAACAAAAAGCTATTTTGCTCCATACCGCTTATAGGATTAAAATCAGAAAACCAAATTTGTCCATCAGGAAAAACCCAGCCATCAAACCGCGCAAAGTCATTCATACCAAATAACGCAAAAAGCTGTTCTGCTTGCGCTTGAATAGTATCAATTATTTTATTTTCAAAACGGGGTGGACAATGCCACGAAACTTGTCCGGTTGGCAAATATTTTTTACGAAAATCAAAAATCTGATGTTTTGTATAATCGGTCTTGATCTCTGTTGGCGGCAACGCAACTGGTAAACCAAAGCGATTTTCAATAATGATAACGGTAAATTCAACTCCTTGAGCAAATGGCTCTACCACAACACGAGTATCCATTCGTTTTGAAAAGAGTAAGCTAACTTTTTCAAGCGCTTCATCAACGGTCGAAACTGAAAATACCCCAATACTTGAACCACCACTTGCCGGTTTAACTATCGCTCGCTCAACATTATGAGTACTAAAAAATTCTTCGATAATCTCTCTATGGTCATCGTTATAAATTTTTAGAACCGTTGACGGTAACGTAAAAAAGCCTTGTTCGCGAATAAAAGTATTAGAGATATATTTATCAAATGCTTTTTTACAAGCCTTTGAGGAAGAACCAATGAAAGGAATTTGGTGTTTTTCTAAAAACTTTTGAATCTCACCATCTTCTCCGAAAGGACCATGTATAACAGGAAAAGTAATATCAACCGATTTTAAAAATGTAACAAGAGACTTTTCGGTTAACGGTGTTGCCGTCTGTTTTAATTTGAAATCAAAATCTGATGGCGTATTACTATAAAGTTGTTTTTTTGAAATTTTGTAAGGATTCCGTTGTGTATCAAAATAAACAGGCATTATTTCAATTTCATCTGATTCCAGATGATCCATAACTGATCGTGCCGAATTAAGCGAAATGCCCCGTTCAAGTGATGGGCCACCACAAAGAAGTGCAATTTTAAATGGTAAAGGCTGATTCTTCATTATTAATTCTCAACGTTTTGCAAATTTTCATTATAAAAATAATAGCTTATTTATAACGCATTTTACCTACTATTGTCAATCAATTAATAATAAATCAATAAAATTTTTGCAAAAAATAGTGAAGTAATTTATTTTATTTTTTTATGCGTTGAACTAAATTTCCGGCACTTTTCCAACTAATTAAGTTACCAGCGTTTCGACGTTGATCATGTTCGCCACCATAAACAACATAACTATGGGATGAGTCTACGTTAGCAAGATCACTCCAATTAGTTAATCCTTCGAAATAACGTTGAACGTATGACTCGCCCGCTTTAACCTCGATGGGAAACAATTGGGTTCCCAAGTTGATAAGACAATCTATTTCGATGCGACCATTTAAATCGCGCCAAAAGTAAATCGGTGCTTGATCGCCTTGGTTAAAAAATTGTTTAAAAATATCAGCAATTATAAAACATTCAAATAAAGGACCTTTAAACGAACTGAGCGAAAGTTCTTCAAAATTTCTTATTTTCAGGAGTGAACATGCAAGTCCGGTATCATAAAAAAAGAGTTTGGGTAACTTGATTATTCGTTTGTTAAAATTTACATGATAAGGCGGCAATAGAAAAATAATATAACTTGCTTGTAAAACTGAAAGCCAACTTTTAACCGTTTTCTGATTGATGCCACAACTAACGGCCAAATCTGATATATTTAACAGTTGGCCAATTCTCCCTGCACAAAGTTGCATGAATCGTTGAAATGTTTCCAGATTTTCAACATTAACTAATTGCCGTACATCCCGTTCTATATACGAATGAATATATGAAGGATAAAGCTCCGTTGGTGCAAAATCCTTGGCATAAATCTTAGGATATCCTCCTTTGAAAATAGCATCACTTAGGATGGATGGCAGAATCTTATTATTCTTCAATTCTTGTATTGATAGGGGAAGTAAGGTAAGTATCCCAATCCTTCCCGCAAGTGATTGTGTTATTGCTTGATTCATTAAAAAATTTTGAGAACCGGTTAAGACAAAATATCCTGGTCGATCTTTTTCATCGGCTTCAATTTGAATATAGGATAAAATCTGCGGAACATACTGAAATTCATCCAAAATTATGCCATGTTTATTTTCATATTCACGCAAAAATTCACGGGGGCTCTCTGCTGCATACGATCGAATAAGCGGATCTTCAAAGTTGAGATAGGTGTGTTTCTTGAAGAAATGACGAGCTAAAGTTGTTTTTCCTGATTGACGGGGTCCAAATATGCCAACAACAGGAAATTTTGAAAAACGTTTAAGTGCTGATGCCAATGACCGTTTAAAAAACATCTTATTATCCTTGTGCTATTTTATACCTTCACTACCAAAGTAGCACAGACCTTCACTTAAAATCAACAATTTCTCGATTTTTTATATAAAAAATTAATCAGTCTAAAAGCTGTATGTATAAAAATCAAGGTAGTTTATTGCCCTTTGTGTACATAAATCAAGGGCCTATTCATTCTTTTAAATCAGTAACCCAATAATAAACGCTGATAACAAGTTAACAAAAGAACTTGCAAGGACGGCCCGTAAACCGAGTTCAGTCAACCAACCACGACGCTCAGGAACTAATGCTCCAATGCCACCAACCTGAATGCCAATACATGAAAAATTAGAAAATCCACAGACGGCATAGGTTAATAATGCAACGGTACGTTCAGATAAATGCAACTGCAACATTTGGTGAAATGCCATAAACTCATTGAGCGTAACCTTAGTTCCCAATACTTGCGCCGCTTTAAATAATTCTGGGCCACTAAAGCCAAGCAAATATGCAAATGGTGCAAATACCCAGCTAAAGATATAATTCAATGATAAAAGAGGTAACGTTATACCAATAAATGATAACGGATAGTTTAGTTGAATACTCGTCCACCCTAAAATCGCATCAACCAAAGGTAATAATGACAAAAAGACTAGTAACATGGCACCAACATTGACCGCCAACGAAACCCCGGCTGACGTTCCTTGAAAAATAGATTCAAAAATATTTCCTGATTCTTTTTCAAAAACAACTGAACTCCCCGATGTTTTATCATCTTGTTCAGGCAACATCATCTTTGCAATCAATATCGATCCTGGAATCGCCATCATACCAGCCGTTAACATATGTTTAATAGGAACACCATATGAACAATAAACAGCCATAATAGAACCGCTCACCGTTGCCATCCCACTAACCATAACTACAAACAATTCTGATTTAGACATATTTTTTAGATAATTTTTAATCAAAAGCGGCGCTTCAGTCTGTCCTAAAAAGCAATTCGCCGTTGCACATAATGTTTCAGGCCCGCTCGTTCCTAAAAGAGGTCTAATCACAAAATTTATACCCGAAACAATTTTTTGTATAATTCCGTAATGAAACAAAATTGAAGTTAAAGCAGCAAAGAAAACAATGAGTGGTAATATTTTAAAAGCAAAACATTCAGTCGCCCCAAAAAGAAATTGTATTGCATTATGAGTAAAATTAAATAATGATTGAACACCATTAGAAACGGGCAATAAAAATCGTTGTTCAATTACCGGAACTTTTAATAGTAAAACACCAAAAACAATCTGCAATAAGAGCGCTTTAAGAGCCATCACTCGATTAATTCTTTTACGACTTGCAGAAAAAAGCCATGTTAAAAGAAGAACCGTTATAATACCAAAAAAATTTGCATAACGATTATATTCCAACAAATAAGACCACAACGCCATATCAAACACTTTCTTTAAATTTAATAAAGATCTCTCCCGCTACAAACTTCTTACTACCTCATAAAAACACTATTAGGTTCTTTTTTACCTAACGTAAAGTGAGAAAAATTTTGAGCAAAAAGATCTAAAAGAAAAAATAGACCACTATTAGTCTACATATATTTTTGGGGACTGTTGAGTGATAAATAAAAAAGAAAACTGAATAAGAGCTCTACATCAATCCCTATAATCTCAAATCAATGACTTACAGCTACTACTCTGACAATTCATCCAGCTACTCGATAAACTTCAGGTTTATATGCTCTCAAAATTTTTAAATAAAAAAGGGAGCCGAAGCTCCCTTCTAAATCATCAATAATTAATTTATTTTTTGGCATATTCAAATGCTTTGGCAACAACCAAAGCAGGCACACCAAGATAAGCTGCATATATAGCTACTGTCTTACATGTTTCAGCTATTTCACGAGCAGCTGCTTCAGGATTGGTAACTCTTGTCTTAAGTCCATTATACCAACCGTTAGTTTCATCTTTTACCGTTGTAGGCAATCCTAGAACAACTTCCTTAACTTGCCCTGGAAATGCTACAACGTCAGTTTTAACAGCACGATAAATTCTGTGTGCTTTTTTTTTTCCTTTAACTAGTCCAGTTTTTTCTTTGTTTTCCATCCCAAAGGCTGAACCACTAACCAATAACGATAATGCTAAAACTGTATATTTCATAAAAACTCCTTTATACATAAGTTTTAATATCAAAAACGATAGTTAAAACTAACAAAATTTTTATGGCGTGTAAAGGGGCTCTGAATGACGAGCTGTTTGTTCTTTTTGTTTCAACGCTTCAATAATTTCATCAAGTTTTCCGGCCATTACGATATCGAGATTCTTTAACGTAATATCAGCTTGATGATCAGTAACTCTGTTTTGAGGGAAATTATAAGTTCTGACTTTTTCAGCTCGCATGCCGGAACCAACCATTTTTTTGCGTTCCGCGCCACGCTGCGCTTCTTCTTGTTCATGTTGAGCTGAGACTAATCGAGCTTGTAAAACTTTCATGGCAGTGGCTTTATTTTTGTGCTGAGAGCGATCGTCTTGGCAACTGACCACAATGCCCGTAGGTATATGAGTTATTCGCACCGCAGATTCCGTTTTGTTAACATGTTGACCGCCAGCACCACCAGCGCGAAAAACATCGATACGTAATTGCTGAGGATCAATAGCAACCTCTTCATCTTGGCAGACCGAAGGAAAGACCGCAACCGTTGCCGTAGAAGTGTGAATACGTCCTGATGTTTCAGTCTCAGGAACACGTTGAACACGATGAGTTCCTGATTCAAATTTTAAAGCGCCATAAGCGCCTTTGCCGTCAATATCAAGAACGACTTCACGAAATCCTTTTAAATCTGTCTGATGAGAATCGACAATTGAAGCAACCCACCCTTTAGAAAGTGCATAATTAGAATACATTTTTACTAAATCAGCGGCAAAAAGCGCTGCTTCTTGACCACCAGCACCAGCACGAATCTCGATAAATGCCGGCCGCTTATCACGCTCGTCAGGAGGATACATGAGTGAATCGAGTTCGTTTCGTAAGATATTTCTACGCTCTTCAAGCTCATGAACCTCTTCTTCATATAAAGATTGCATTTCAGAATCGGCCGCTGCAGCTTCAGCGTGAGACTTTTGGATAACTTCGTCCAAACGTAGAATTTCTTGATTTTTAGTTAAAATTGAATTGAGATAGGAATGCTCTTTTTGTAATTTATGACGTTCTCTTGGATCTACTGAACCAGCAAGTTGCCCAGTCAATTCATTAAAACGAGCCTGTATTTTATCCCACCGACTTGTATCGGCCACGACAAATACCTCTTACTTCTTGTTTTTGTCAAATTTTTTATTAAATTTATCGATACGCCCAGCTGAGTCAACAAATTTTTGTTTGCCAGTAAAGAAAGGATGGCATTGTGAACACAGAGTGGCTTTTAATGTGTTTTCCACTGAACGCGTTTTAAGTGTTGCGCCACACGTACAGACTGCCATTACCTCATGTAATTCAGGATGAAGGTTCTTTTTCATGATTAAAATTCCTTTAAATTCAATTTTTTACTTATCTTAAGTATCCTATAAATAGGCATTATTGTAAAGTCTAAATCGATGAATGAGGATCAGAAGGAATATTGGCTAATTCTTGTTTTAACCCTTCGTAAATTAACTGTAAAATTTCGTTCACATTCTCTTTATTACCGCGAACGATGATTCCTTCTTCAGGCGATAAAATCAGACGCACTCTTCGTTCTTCAAGGTCTAAAATCCGGCATCCTTCACTCATATGAACGGTCGTTCCACCATGATATTTACGATCCAAAAGACCACCAACGATATCAAACATCTGTTTATTGCCAATAACAGAAAAATCCCCTAATTTGACCTCTTCTTCATCATCTTCTTTAGGCTTAATGACTTTTTGATCTTGCATGGAAAAACCAACTGAAAGCATAATAGGTGTCGCAATAGTAGTCAATACAATGACGACCACCGCAATTACATACATGGAATCGCTAACAATCTGTGTTCCGCGCAAAATGGTTGAAACGACCAATCCTACTTCACCACGAGCTACCATTGAGGAACCAAAAATATAACTCTCTATCTTTGTCCACTTTTTACCCGTTCGACGCCCCGACAAATTACTCAGTTCGGTTGCTAGGTAAACTCCGCCCAATTTTGAAATAACCGCTATAATCAATAGTCCTATTACCCACGCCCAATCAAGCAAACTTAAAATACCAATATTCACCTGCAAACCAATGGTACATAAAAAAAGTGGCAATAAAATAGAATTGATAAAAGGT
>CAYPXP010000017.1:6727-12229 GCA_964414965.1 uncultured Pseudomonadota bacterium | reverse complement strand
CCCTTTATGTTTTTCTATAAATTATAGTTGCTCATCTTACTTTTTAATAATTTCTTTAAAATTATCAAAAAGCTGTATTGACGTAATACTTGATGCATTAATTGGCTCAACTTCAATATCACTATTTTTGTAATAAGAAATTATTTCATTGTTATTTTTATCAAATTCCTCAAAGCGCTTACGAACAATCTCTTCGCGATCATCATCGCGACGAATTAACAGGTCAGCACATGCTTCACAAATCATATTATTCGGATCTTTCATTAAAGAACGATTATAAACGCCGTGACATTTTTCACAAACTAAACGATCAGTAATTCGTTTAATAATAGGTTCATAATCACTCAGTTCTAATGAAACTACACGCAACTTATAATCGGGGAATTTACTCTTTAACATCTCTGATAATGATTGCGCCTGTTTTTGTGTTCGTGGATAGCCATCTAAAATGATTGGTTGATCACCCGTTTGTTTGGCGAGCCACTCTTCAACCATTTGCGTGATTACTTCATCAGGAACAAGCCGTGCCGTTCTTGTATATTCGGCAAGCATTTTGCCTTTTTCACTGCCACGACCAATTTCTTCACGACACAAATTGCCTGTAGAGATTGTTTTGAAACCTAACTGTTTAACACATTGTTCTGATAACGTTCCTTTACCAGATCCCGGCGCACCCAAAAAAGAAAAAATTGTTTTAGCTGGAACAGCTACTGCTTGGTGTTGTTCAGTTCTATGTTCGCAAGAAAAGAATCGGCATGACGAAAGTCCTAAACCAAAAGCTAAAATAAAACTGATAGTAACTATTCTTTTTTGAAATATATTCATCGATATCCTTATGTTTAAAATGATTATAATTTAACTATAAGATTATCAAGGTCAAAAAATTTGTCGATAGAAGCTTTCCTTCAACAAATACCCACTTCATATTTATGAAAAAAGGCCATTTTTTAAAATGGCCTTTTTTCATATCAACATAAGGTTTTATTTTTTTTTGCGCAACATAGGTAAACCGGTACGCTCATTTTCAAAAACTTCGTAACCAGCAGGTAATTTATCGAGAGCATCTTTGCCAACTACACCAGCAAAATAAAAAATCTGTTGAATACGACCACCCGCTAACTTAACTTCTTTGGTATGAAGATAATACAATTTTCCACTTTTTTTAGAAGTAACACTAAAAGCCATTTTAAGCTCCTTAAATAAAAACCTAAATTAAAATAACAATTATTCTACAGTATACGCTAATAAATTTAAGGTGAAAAATCTAGTTTAAACCCGATCATTAAAAATAAAAGGCTTTTTACGTTTTACATAATTTGATTTAAACTTCAAAAAAATAAGGATTAAAAAAAATGATTAAAAATTGTCAAAAAAATAAAGGAATCTTCTTTACTGTTATTGGATCTCTTTTATTTCTTCTCTTTGTTGGTAAATTTTTATTACAAATCATAGGAGCTATCGTCGCTATCTACTTGATCAATTATGGACTCTCTCTTCAGCATCTACCATCTATTTGGATATTAATGCAAAAATGGTTTATACAACTCAAACAAGGTTATTAAAATATATAAACAAAGGAAGAATAATGAAGCAAATACTATTATTATTTTTGTGTATATCGACTCTTAACGCTCGTGACCTTACGCCAAATGTTCTAATTGCCTTAATTGACACAACTTATCGTACGCAGGCTAGTTACCACAACTTTATTGAATTAAACAAAGCGGCCGGCATAACCATTCGATTTGTCCATCCTTCACATAATCTTGAGCAAGACCTATGTGGGTGCGATGGAATCTTTTTGGCTCTTGATAATAATTTTTTGAACAATCTGCAAAGCACTTATGCTCAACTTGTTATAGAACCCATAAAAACCTTCCTACAGAAGCCGCAAAAACTCATAGGGTTACTCCTTCCCGTTCAGACAAAAATTAATGCTTCATCTATTATTACCTGTTTGCAAAGCTTTAACATATCAGCAGATGATCTACAAAGTGATATTGACGCTTTTTTATCTTATCAAAAGAAATTTAAACCTCTTTATACCACTCAAACTGATATCGCTTCCACGAAAAAACTGGAACACCCTATATTTAAAACAATGAAAAGCTTTCAACCTAAAACATTCCCTTCTTTTTTAGAAAATAATCAACCACTGGCGCTTAACGTAGATTTATCATCACATTATCTTTTTATTGCAATGCTCAATCAAATGACCTTTGCTGACCTTGAAGAATATGATACCTATAATCCCATTGACCCACAAAAACGACGTGCTCTTTTTCGTTTAGAGCTAGATGTTCTGTATAGCCTTAGCAAAAAGCTTTACAAGCAAAAAGAGATGCGCATTCCAGCCTGTTCTTATAATATAATTCGTCATTTAGTGAATAAAGATCGATATAAACTCAATTACACCATGTACAAAAAACAAAAAGGTCTTTATCAGTGGACCAGTAATGGTATAGTTTGTGGCTGGATGAGTATAGATTATGATCCCCAACTTATGCCCACAAACCTTTCATATATAGCTCAAACTGATTTTGATATGTTGTGGCTAGAATTACCTATCGGAATTTATAAAGAATCTGATAAATTTGATCAAAAAATATCAATTTTCACTAAAAAATTAAAACAGGCATTTGAAAGCCATAAACGTCCATTGCCAAAAATTTTTATCGATTTTGATTTTGGAGCCACCTTGAATTGGTGCCTTGAATCAGATCATCCCGTCGATATTTATGGAACAACTTACCACGAAGTACCAGCGCCTTTGGATTATAAAAAATTCTGGAAAGTTTGCATTTTAGAAACATTAAAAGATGTCTGTTGTCGTTGGAGCACATCTATTGGAAACGGCATTCCTATTGATGGCATCCTTTTTAATTTTTATTTTTGGAATGCAAAAGAAAGACTCCCTTTTTATAATAACTTAGTAGATTTTTCCGATTCAGCTTGGGATGGCTACAAAAAACATACCGATGCTCCCGCAATCTCAATACCACAAGAACGTATCAATTATCTTATTAAACAGAATAAATTATCAAGTTATTTTATAACATTGGAACGTGAGGCATATGAATTAGCTCGACTAATACAAACTGATATCAGAACCATCCTTCCCTGCGCTATGATCGGAGCCTATACAAAAACACCTTTGGATACTTGGTTTTATCGTGGCATAATGCGTGGATTAGGAACTCAAAAAAATCCACTTCTCTGGTTTACCTCTAACTTAAATTTTTATGGACATCAACAATGGATCAATTATAACCACATCAATGCACTTCATGTAACCAACGTATTACTTGATCATTTCAATAATCCAATCGACGTTCGTTCAATTAATAGTTTAGCACATGTCCATGATGGTCTTTGGTACAGTCGCGTATCACGCATTGGTGAAAAATATGAAGCAGATAAATGGTGGACGCCTGAAGCTACGACTATGAACCCGGAAAAGATAATTAAATTAATTAATAAACAGGCAAGAAAACATTAAGATATTTTACCTGACATAATCGCGCCTAAACTTCTTTTCTATTTCAGTTAAACTCATAAACCAAACCGTCGGACGACCATGAGGACAGGTTAAGCGATTTTCAGTCGTTTCTAACTGAGTAATAATCTCTTGCATCTTTTCATATGAAAGTTGATCACCAGCTTTTACCGCCGCTTTACAGGCCATTTGAGCATGAATTTTATCCGTTAATAACTGGGTAAATTCATCACGGCTTAAGGTGCAAAGTTCTTGTATGGCACCAATAATTTCACGTGTTAATGAAATAAGATCAGCATTTTTCAAAAATATTGGAACCGATTTAATGACAAAATTACGTTCTCCCATCTGATCACCAACAATACCATGTTTTGCCAGTAATTGGTTATGGTTAATCAAAAGCTGAATTTCGTCAGGCAAAAGCTCTATTTGTTGCGGAAATAAAAGTTGTATTGTTTCAATCTGTGTAAACCGATTTTTAAACAGCTCATAGAGTATTCGTTCGTGAGCTGCGTGTTGATCAATCATCAAAAATCCATCCTCTTTTTCCAAGAGAATATAGGATTGATGTAATTGCCCTATTAAACGGTAATGAGGTAATTCTACTATTTTTGGCACAGAATAATTACTTGATGTTGTAGTTTGTATTGATAGTGATGGCCTATCAACCAGCCCAAGATGATCATCAATATCTTCTGAGTCTTTATACGTATTATTCATAATAGTTGAGGAAACTGGCTTATACACACCAAAAACGGAATGTTCTCTGGTTGCTGTATAAGAAACAGCCTTTTGCAGCTCATCACTTACTTGTTGATTTAAACAATCATGAACACATTTTTGTAAAAGCTGTTCAATTTTATGCACATAGATAAAACGAACCTCTTCTTTTCGTGGATGAATATTAACATCAATTAAAGACGCATCTGTTTCAATAAATATAAAGGCTGCTGGATATTTCCCTTGCTGGTAAACATTACTATAGCCCTTTAGTAAGGACTTCATTAATGATTGATTTCTAATCCAACGCCCATTTACAAAAAAGAAAATTTGGGCCGTATTAAAGCGAGCATATTGATGATTCGAGATGAAACCAGATAATTTGAATTGAGATGCCCCATCTTCACATGAGATAGAAAGTAAGTGATCCGCTAACTGCTGATTCCATAATTGCAACGCGCGTACAGAAACACTTTCCACTGGAGGACAGTTATAAACTAAACGTTCTTCATGGAATAATTTAAAATGGACATCTTTATAGGCTAAAACAAATGCCTGATATAACAATAAAATATGACGCCATTCAGTCTCAGCTACTTTTAAAAACTTTTTTCGCGCTGGAATGTTTTCAAATAAATTATAAAGAGTAATATCAGTTCCATCAGAACAAGCTACTTCTTCATGTTTTTCAAGCTCGCCATATTTCAAAAAAACTAATGTTCCACTTGCTTCTGAGATCTCTTTAGTCTTTAACGTCACTTCTCCAATAGAAGATATACTTGAAAGAGCTTCTCCTCTAAAACCAAATGAAACAATTTTTTCTAGATCAGCAACAGAGGTTATTTTACTTGTAGCATGTGGATCAAAGGCACAAATGGCGTCCTCAAAACTCATTCCACAACCATCATCAATAACACGTATCAGTTTTTTGCCGCCATCTTCAACATAAATTGAAATTTGTTTTGCTCCTGCATCAAGAGAGTTTTCCACCAGCTCTTTAACAATATTAGCCGGTCGTTCGACGACTTCACCAGCCGCAATTTTTTTAATTTCATGTAATGGTAAGATACGAATTTTGTTCATAATCACTCAGTTATAATTTCCTGTTAAGTATAACAAAAAATCAACTTTTATGATTTTTCTTTTTGTGTTTGAGCCTCTTTTTTTTGCGTAAATTTAATTGTCTTTAAAAAAATCAAAGCCTCTTGACGCTCTTGGGGACTCAAGGAAGAAGTTGATGATGAATATTTGTTCTTCTCCACCTTTTGCTCCATCGCTCTTATTGG
>CAYPXP010000017.1:0-6627 GCA_964414965.1 uncultured Pseudomonadota bacterium | reverse complement strand
GTTGGCTGATACGCTAATACACTATTTTTTTCACAAACTATGTGAATATTCCCTTGCTTATTCAACATCTCTTGGGTATATCCTTGAATGCGTTGAAACACTTGAAGACGTGTATTCATTTCTTCATTTTGTAACTCTTTTTGACGACGTTCAGCTAAACGATTCAAGCGAACACGCATATCATCTAACTCTTCGTAGAGCTTTTTCAAGGCATCTGGAGATACCGTCGCTGACTTTGTTTTGATCTCATTCTCTTTCTTTTGGATCTTTTCGCCCTCTTTTTTAAGCTCTTCTTGGAAGGTCTTTTGTTTTTCAAATAATTGTTCTACGTATTCTTTATCAACTTGTGTCTCATTAATCAATTTTTGAACATCCACAATTGCTATACAAGGTTCCATAGCCATTTTCATAGGCATCGCTGGCGCTTCAGTTTTTTTTATTTCAACTGGTACAGTCTCTGTTTTAGTAGTAGTAACCGGAATGTTGGCAACATTTTGAGCACCATTGATAAAGCTCATTGAAGCGATACAACAAATAACTGCTTGTTTTTTGATCATCATACAAAATTCCTTTATTTTAAATATAAACTATTTTACAGTAGTTTAACATGCCCACAAAAGGCGTCAATGCAAGGAGAAGGGAAATAAATGAAGCATAGTCTTATCATACTTTTGAGTTTGCCATTTTGTATGCAAACTAAAGAAACTTTAAATATCAAGTCTAAAGATTTAATTGAAACTATATATACCAATATCTCTGGCTTTAGCATTACACCCGAAGAAGAAGATGAAATACGGCGCATCGGCGGTGCTCCTACCTATGGCGAAATCACCTATGAAGGAGCAGAAATATTATTAAATGAATTAAAACTTACGAAAAAAGATATTTTTTATGATCTAGGTTCCGGTGTAGGAAAGCTAATTGTTCAAACTTATTTAACAACACCAGTTAAGACGGCGATTGGTATTGAACTTTCTAAAAATCGATACAATGGGGCTCTTAAAGCAAAAGAAGAATTAAAAATAAAAAAAAGATTAAATAAACGTCGTAATCTCTTATTTAAAAACGAAGATATTTTAAAAACTAACTTCGATGATGCCACCGTTATATTTATGTGTTCAACCTGTTTTTCTGACGAATGCTTGAACACGTTAATGAACAAAATGGCAAAACTCAAAAAGGGATTAAAGGTTATTACTCTTCGAACTCTTCCCGAAAATGATTTTTTCATATTAACTACCAAAAAAAAGCTGCCGATGACCTGGAGCCTCGATTCATCGGTATATTTTTATCAACTTCAATAATTTAATTATCTAATACGTATGTGCTGGTAAATCGGGACATCTACTACAATAATCAAGCATTGCACCAAAAGTATCTATACACTCTTTACCAGCCATCAAACAATCTAACGTGCCATCCTTTATCATATTCATAATGCTACTGATAAATCCTGAAGATTGTGTAGTACACATCTGTAATAAATCCGCCGCACGACCACACGTTTCAATAGCATCGGAACAAGTATCTTCCGCATCGCTACATAAATTTGTCATCTTACCAATACGATAGCCAAGATAAATACAACAAGCCCCACCAGCTATAACCAATGTTATATCTTTTTTATGTTCACAAAGCCATCTTCCACTTTTTCTGGAGTAATAAACAATTTTTTTAGAACACTTTACGGGAATAGCAACAACGGGTTGTTTGTATTCCTGGCATTCGTGTAATTTGTCTAATAACAACTGGCACTTTTCACTGAGTTCGCGATTTAATTCAACAGGAATAATTATTGGTGAAGTTGTCTGCGTCGTTAACCGTTGAATTTCCTCATTCGTCGTCTGCGTTATTTCTTGCATTTCCAGGTCCGTCATAGAATTAAATCTACCAAATACTGCGGGCATACTTTGCGATGGTTTATGTTTTGGCTCTAATCGTTTTTGCATTCCAGATAGCCCACTCAGTACTATCAAGCTGAGTAGCCCACACTTTATACTCAACATTCTCTCCTTGCCAATGATCATTTTAGATAAAAACAAGAATCATTCTATTTTTGCAACAGTTCGTACAAAAGCCGCATCAGCTTCAAATTTAATAGGGAAAGCAAACAATTGAAAATCTTGGTCAATCAATTGATCAAGATTAGTCAAATTCTCTAAAATTAAAATTTCGTTAGGTAGCAATAAACGATGAACAGAAAAAGGATACGTGTCTGGTGACGCCATATCAACACCAAGCATTTTGATTCCAATCTCAATCATTTTTCTAGCAAATTCTTCTGTTATGATCGGCTGTTCGGTAAAATATTCTGCTTTACCATAAAAACGATCATGCCCAGTCAAAATTAAAACAATATCATCTTTTTTTATATCGCTTTTTTGTATAGTATCAATGTCAATAACTTTTTTATTACGAGCATCAACAAGTACTGCAGAACCATAAAAACGATCTAAAGAAATGTCACTAATTTTTTTGCCATCTTGTACAAAATGGAGCGGTGCATCAATATGTGTTCCTACATGCATGCCACTTATTAATTGATGATTTGTATAACCATCTCTCTTTATGGTTGAACACAACTCCAATGTCATTTTCGGTTCACCAGGATAAACGGGCATCCCAGGAGTAAATAAACGACTTAAATCGATCAGTTTCACATTAACACCTAACATGCCTTTCATTGAACAGCATACTTAAATATGCTCTTTATCTCTCAAGAACTTCTTTCAATATAACACCACATTCAAAAGTTCCATGCTTTTTTGCTTTAAATAAGCGAAATTGCTCAAGCTGTTCAAGCGAAATATGTTTAAATGCACAAATGGCATAAATAACTTCCATAATATCTGCCAGCTCTTCAACAGCTTCATCTGCTATAAATTCATTTATCTCTTCTTGTAGCTTATCTTTAAGGCGATGTAATAATTTTTCACCGGAAACCTTCTCGATAATCGCCATCTTTCCTTGATTTTCAATTATTTGCGGAATAAGATCACGTACTAATTTGTCTATTTTCACTCAAAAATCCTTTAAACTATTAATTCCCATTTCTATAATAAGCCACATTAACAAAAAAATAAGAATAAAACGATGCAAACAACTTGGCAAAGAACCATTTCTTTTGGCTTAGTCACTATTCCTATTCGACTATATGACGCAATAAAACAACATGTGCTTGACTTTAAAAAATAGAATACCGACGCTGACATCAGATATGTAAAAAAATTCCTTAAAACGAAACTATCAGAAGACTCAAACTTGAAACTGGCAAAAAGATATCAAGTTTAATAAATTAGCAAAGTGTGGCAGTGCCAAGCGAAGTTTACCAAGCCGAAAGGCCCGAATAAACGAAGACCAGTCCTACTTCGCTACTTTACAGCTACGAAACACATGTGCGAAGCTGTAGCGAAGTATGGTGGAGGCGATGGGAATCGAACCCATGTCCGCAGTACAACAACGTTAAAGCGCTACATGCTTAGTCTTTGCTTATACCTATGTTAAACTCCAAAGACAAAGCTAAAAACATAGGCCAGTTTGGTATACAGTTGCATTACGAAACTACAAAACCTTATACAACCGTTCTATCAATATAATGCGAGTTAATTAATAGATAGACACATTAATTAACAAGAACCTAACGAATTATGCTATTGCAAAATTCATTGAAGGTTGTGCATACGTTTCGTTTGCACTTATTGTTTGACCGTTTAGTTAACGAGCACACAGACAACGCTCGACATGCTCTCTAACCCCGACATACCACGTCGAAGCCAGTACGCCCCCAGAAATTTCAATGATCATCTTTATTATTACAAATTGAAAGGATTGTGTCAATTTTATTGTTTTTATTAAACCAACCATTAAACTAAAGTGTAGAAAGACTATGTACAAAAAGCAAGGATCCTCATGAAGATTTTCTACCTCTTCACGTTCACTTTTTTTTCACTATGTAAACTTAATGGCATGAATCACGAACATCATCTTACCTTAAAGGAATTGCCACCTAAGCAACTTTTCTATACGAGTCGTTCTTACAATGTAGAAAAAGTTTATGAAGGCCCATGTAAAAAAACAAATCGTATTCGTAAAATTATTGGTTCATTTTTACTTGAGGCTTGCATTGACAATCCGCACCATGAAATAATAGTGTTACGTGAACTCAATTGTGAACCAAAAGATAAAAAGGTTGTTATAAATTTTGCAATTACTAAGGCTCGCAGCCTCAGATTCAAAAAACTTCTCACATCTCTTCATGTTCCCGCTGGTGGTTTCAGATCGCATCCAGATGAAATAATATCAAAAGCAAAAAAACAACAGTTTAGAGAAGAATCACTCTTTTTTGAAAAACATGGATTCCATGTCTATGAACCCAATAAAGTCTTTTTAGAATACACACTCTGAAAACTAATATTTATAAACATCCTTTAATTCACGAGCTGTTTCGCGCTTAATATCACGCTCTTTAATAGATTGTTTCTTATCTGCTTTTTTCTTGTGACGAGCAATACCCAGTTCAACTTTAGCAAGATTTTTAGCATTAAAATAAATTTTAAGAGGAATAATAGTGATTCCCTTTTGAGAAACTTCACCCAAAAGACGCATCAGCTCTCTTTTATGTAACAATAATTTTCGGCTTCGTGTTGCAGCTTCATCACTTTTTTTAAATGCAAATTTATACTGAGGAATATTAGCGTTTAATAACATTAAATCACTTTGATAGAACTGGGCAAAAGCACCTTTTAATGAACCTTGTTTTGCCCTCAAGGACTTTACCTCATCACCCGTAAGCACAATACCTGCTTCCAGACGATCAAGAATCTCATAATCAAATAATGCTTTTTTATTATCTGCTACTATTTTCATATTTTTTTATTTTTCTGATACAAAGCTTTCTATAAGTATGCTATACTTTTTTGAAAATGATAAGTTCCATAAGGATTTGCATGTCTAAAAATATAGTATTATTACTTTGGTCGCTTTCACTTTTAGCCGGTAAAGAACCTATTCCCGCTGATTGCACATGCTTGCTCAATAAAAGCGTTAATCATATTTGTTATTTAGGGGCACTAGACCTCAATTTAAAACCAACCGAACAATTCAGTCTCTATTATGATGGCAGTATCGTTAAAATGAATAACGGTATTTATTGCTTCAAAGAATATAAAGATATTAAAAAATTTTACTTTTTATTTATAAATCCAAAATCTATTCAATTTAAAACAGATAAAAACAATCCATCCAGCTACCTCTCCTTCAATGATAATACCGCTTATGAATTTTATAGACTTAAACTCACTAATGCGACTGATTTACAAAATGAGACCTTTGTTGACTGGGCTATAAAAAAAAAGCCAATGCCAAAGCAACATAAAAATGGTTCATTACATGTAGTCATTCCAAATCATACGATTATTATTCCCTTAGATGCTCAATACTTTAAACATGATCAACAGATCATAACGTTTGCCTATGAAGCATTAAAAAGCAAACATAACGTCGTAAAGCTTCCAACACCGCAAACAGCCTCAGATATTGATCGAACAAAATTTATTGAGGCAATATTACAGGCAAATTTATGCATGCTCAATCTTAAAAATATTCACACACCACAAGAACTCACAAAAATTAGAATGGATAATCACACGTTAATTCAAGAAAGTTGATGAATGTCATTAATCTTAGCAATTGAAACTTCGTGCGATGAAACAGGTGCGGCTATTTATTCATCTGAAAAAGGCATTTTATCAAATGCTCTTTATTCACAAATAGATTTACATAAAGCTTCTGGTGGCGTCATCCCTGAAGTAGCTTCACGAAGTCATCTTGAAAAAATTACTCTTATAGTCAATCAAGCCCTCACGCAAATAAACTTAACGCTCGATGATATCGACGTTATTGCTGTTGTCAACCGTCCTGGATTGCCAGGATCACTCTTAGTAGGCCTCTGTTTTGCAAAGGCACTAGCTGCATGTAAACAAAAAAAAATTATAGGAATAAATCATTTAGAAGCTCATTTATACTCAACTTTCTTAGAACATAATGTTCCCTTTCCACATCTCTGCCTGACAGCATCGGGCGGCCATACCGCCTTGTATTTGATTGAAGGATTTGGCACATATGAACTCGTTGGTAAAACACTCGATGACGCAGCTGGAGAAGCCTTTGATAAAATAGCTAAATTAATCAACTTACCCTATCCTGGTGGCCCAGAAATTGAAAAAATAGCTGCACTCGTCAATTATAAAGATTTCTTCAAATATCCGCGCTGCAAATCAAAATCTCTTGATTTTAGTTTTTCAGGATTAAAAACCGCTATTTTATATGATCTTGTTAAACAAAATGCCTACGACCTCAAAAGTAAAACGTTTTTAAAGCCTACCGATGAACAATTTAAAGCACAAGTAGCAAGCTCATTACTCAATGCGGTTTCTGATATTTTCGTAGAGAAATTGAAAAAATCCTATCAAGTATACCCACATATTAAAGCAATCACCTTTGTTGGCGGCGTTGCAGGTAATAGATTTATTCGCTCAAAAATTGAAGCTTTTTGCAAAAAACATAAATTAGAATTCTTCTTTCCATCAAATCAATATTGCTCTGACAACGCTGCAATGGCAGCATTTG
>CAYPXP010000016.1:6274-12310 GCA_964414965.1 uncultured Pseudomonadota bacterium | reverse complement strand
AGCTTCGTGGTCGGTATTTGATACGACAACCGTTGATGCGAGTTCAAAGGGATTTCAGGGAGGTGTATTTGATGGACGTTATCTCTATTTAGTTCCATATCAAACCGCTCTTGTAACGTTTTCTGGCCAAGTAACACGCTATGATACGACCGCGAGCTTTACTGCTGCAGGCTCTTGGTCAGTATTTAATACAGCAGTTGATTCCGGAGGATTAAATACAAATTCGAAAGGATTTATTGGTGGTGTATTTGATGGACGTTATCTCTATTTCGTTCCTGAACGGACTGCTATTGTAACGTATTCTGGACAGGTAACACGTTATGATACAACCGCGATTTTTACTGATGCAGGCTCTTGGTCAGTATTTAATACAGCTACGGTTAATGCAAATTCAAAAGGATTTCAGGGTGGTGTATTTGATGGACGTTATCTCTATTTAGTTCCATATAATAATGGTTCACCTTTTGGTCAAGTAACGCGCTATGATACGACTGCGAGCTTTACTGAAGCAGATTCTTGGTCAGTATTTAATACAGCTACGGTTAATGTAGATTCAAAAGGATTTCTGGGAGGAGTATTTGATGGACGGTATCTCTATTTAGTTCCATATTATAATGGTTCACCTTTTGGTCAAGTAACACGCTATGATACGACCGCGAGCTTTACTGCTGCAGGTTCTTGGTCGGTATTTGATACGGCTATTAATTCGCCTCCATATTTGAATACCAGTTCAAAAGGATTTATTGGAGGTTTATTTGATGGACGTTATCTCTATTTGGTTCCACATAATAATGGTTCATATTTTGGTCAAGTAACACGTTATGATACTGGTGCTCAACCTAAAGTTTATTGTAACAGTTTAAATTCGCCGCGTACTGGGTATGAAAGTGGCTTAAAAGTTATTCGTGGAACTATTAATCGCGCCGGTGCTAAAGTAGAAGGGGAAGGATTTATAACTAGTGGTGGTAATCCTGGTGTTAGCAACACAATTTCTTGGAATAATCCTTTTAGTGATACTCCGGCAATAATATTTACGGCTTGTGATCCTGCCGCAGGTGGTGGTGCAATTCCACGAGTTCTGACTGAATTAAATACTGAATCCGTTACTTATATGACGTATGCAATTGCCTCTGGTGGCTCCGCTGCGGCAGTTTCATTTGTTGCTATTGGGCCATCATAATGTTGAAATTTTTGAAAAAAAGTGAGATTAATGAAGTTTACCTATAAGAAGTTATTATTTTTGTGTTCATTATTATTTTTGTATCAATTGAGGTCAGACCAGGTTTGGCATGGAGGATCAACGCCAGATGTTTTTGATGAAAATTTAGTTATTCAAGGTGAATGTTTATTGAGTGGCAATGTAAGTATAACCTCATCGTCAACAGATGTTACCGCGACCGTTATATCTTCGGGAGCTGAAGAACCAATTGTTCGCGGGAGTGGTTATGTTTTAGAATTGATTACTTCAGAATCTAAGATTATCACTTTTGATTTGACCGGTTCTGATGATTTGACTTTTGAGGGAGGTTTAGATGGTTATTTGCGCATTATTCAACGAGGGACTGGAACAGTTAAGTGGTTGTTAAATGGTGGAAGAAGTTTGATTTTGCGTAATTCTACGTTAACTGGTTTTGAAAATGGTAATGGTGTCCAATATTTTATCTCCATGGAAAACAATGAGCAATCAGTAATTATTCAACGTGCCGACGCCACTAACTTACATGCTGGTTTTAAAATTTTAAACGATTCACTCATGACCTTTATCGCTCCGACATTGTTAGCTGATAATCCTACTGAATATGGCGCGATTGTATTTGATACGGCGCAAGAAAATTCGTTTGGAAGAACATATTTAGAGTTAGGGGAAGAGGCTGGGTTTGTTGTAACGGGTAGTTACGTTACTGATTTGACTGATCCGAGCTCCGTTGTTGTACATTTATCTCAGCCAGCAGGTAAGGAGTCGAAAGTTATTGTTAAAGAAGCTTCTGATGCAAATCCTTATGCAAGTCTATTAGTTATTAATGGCAATATTATATTGCCGCAACTTTTTTGTGATCCAACAAGAACTGGTGGTTACAATGGTGAGCGAAGTGGTTTTATTTTAGCCAATAATAGTACATTGGATATAAAAAATAATAGTTACCTCGATTATGTTGGGACAACAACTAACATTGATCCGCTGATTAGTTCAAATGCCGTTTTAAATGGTCGTAAGCCTGAAACTGTTCTTAAAGAACGTAACGCTTCTGCTTTGATTATTGATGGTGCACCCAGTGGTACGGTTGGTGCTACTGATGCGCGAATTTTAATGGAAGGCGATAGCGGCATTTTTTTTAGATCGGGTGCTGATTCAGATGGCGTTGTTACTCCCGATATTGATTTAGGTTTTTCATTTACCATTAATCCAACGAGACAACCTGATGAACAGGGAAATATCGTTTTTGAACTTGAAGCTGCTTTAAATATCATCGGTGATGATTCTGGCACAAGTGTTTTGAATATTTTATCGCGTGAAGTTGCTTCAACTGGTGGTTATATTGAATTGGATACCGGTGATCCGGTATTTCCACGAATTACTTTTGCTCGTGATGCTCATTATTCAAGTTTTTTGGCACAATATGCAAAAAGCTGTTTTTTCCATAATAATCGGCTGAATTTATCTCATGTTATTATTCGGCATGATGATTTTTTCCATATGGTTAACGCGACTAATACGCCCTCCAATTCAGAACCATGTTATATCGGGGGCGATACGTTTAAGTTAGTTGAAAGTGAAATATTACCAAGGCCAAAAATCGCTCTTTATAACAGTGCTTTTAACTTGCATACCAGTGCTGCGTTAACTGGATTTGATCTGTTGGTTACCAATACGACACTTAATCAAGATAATCATTCTTATATTCGGTATTATCAAAATGGTAGAAAAATTGATAAAGGAACGGGAAGAAGCTTTGTACTGGGAACGACCCCAGGATCATATGCTTTTGATTTGGCAACCGTAGTTGATAATGCAAGTTACTTTGACATATATCAAACGGTTAATCAGACAGCAGGTTTTATGCATCAAGTTGATTTAGAGACAGCCGCAAATAATAGTACGGAGATAGAAGGTATAACGGGTGATATCTCCGGACAATATAGTACTCATACCTTCTTTTTGGGCTATGAATCGAACATTCAAATTGGTTCGCAGAGCGCGCCAGCTGGTGTTACATTGACGACGTTGCCTAAACTCTACATTAATGGCAACTTTTTTTCATTCATGTCACAAGGGGGAACAATTGGCCAGCCTGAATTGAGTGGCTCTACCGGAGAGGGCGGTATTTTTGTTGATATTAACGGTACTATTGAAATTACAACTAACGCACGTGCCAATTTTAATACGATGGTTGTTCAAGGAGATCCAACATCATCAATTATTTTGCCGCAATCGCGTGTTTTATTTAGTGATAAAGTTGGCATCGCTTGTTGGGATTTAAATTTAGCTGATAAACAGATCGTAGTTGCATCAAGTCAATCGCTCTCTGACTTTACGATTGATTGGATGGCGACGCGAAAAGATTATGATGGCGGTTTTATTCCTTTTGAACCAATTGGGACGATTGGTACCACCGTGAGTGCCGCAAATTTGTATCATATTCCCGAAGTCAGAGGGACGTTAAATGATTTACAGATTAAACGATCACGGTTAGGTGATCCGGTACACATTATGGTTGATGGTGGCTTGATTCGCCAATTAATATTTTTAAAGGGTTATAATTCATCAGAAGCATCGACTGGATTAGTTGCTATTAAAAATGATGGACGTGTCGGTTTAGGAAATAATCAGACAAGTCGTGAGTCGGTAAATGCTGCAATTGTGTTAGGTGTTAATGGTGTAACGATAGTTCCTGATGGTAATGGCGTTGTTGATTTAAGGGAAAATCTAGAGATTAATAGTGTTTGTAGTGTTATCGCGGGACCCAACTTTGGAGCTTTGACGGCACAGGAACTATATTTTAACGCAGATGAGCCGGTTGTTTTGTGGATCAAACGTGGTGGCATTTTAGATTTGAGTTCCTTTACTTCAGATAATCAGCGAATTGTTTTTAGCGGTAAAGTAACCGTGATCTTTGAACCAGGTTCTACGATGTTACTTGGTGGCGGAACCGTTATGTTTACTAATCAATCACACTTAAATATTCAGAATGTGATTGATGATACGCCAGCAAGTGGGATTGATGTTAGAAGTACCGATGATTTTAGAATTAAATTTGTTGGTACAGGTATGATTATTTTAGATGAAGATGCTTCAATGAGCATTGGAAAAGAGAGTTATTTAGGGATTGAGTGGAGTGATTTATTAGAGACTATTACTTCAACTAATTTAACATTAAGTATTCGTGATAATGCGAGTGTTCATATTGGGACACCAAGTTTGTGGGGTGGCGCATTGCAAGTGGGAAATACTGTCCATAAGTCAGGCTCAGTAAATTTGTTACTTGAATTGAATGGGCCAACTGCAACATTTGAAATAAATAATCAAGGATTTTTTGGCATTGGGGTAGGCATTGTTGATAAACATGATGCGGCACCAAATAATTGGCGCGTAGGTTCATTATTTGATGTTGGGATTTTTAAATTACACGTTCTTGAAGGGACATTTCAACATAATCAAATTGTACCGGGAACTTCTGCAGAGGCAGCACTGATGGCTATTGGTCCAGCTTCTCGTTACTACTTAGAGATTGATCACTACTCTTCGTTCAATGCGTTGGGTGGCGGCAATATGATTAAGTTAAATTCTGGTGTTAAATGGGTCAACCCTGTTGTTTTAGATAAGGCGAGTGATTCTGTTGGTCTGTTTTCATCGCTTCCACTAATCAAAGATCGAAATAATCGTCAATTGATTTATAGTATGGAATCTGCCGGCGGAACGTCACAGGATTTCTTTAATGTATTTAAATCAAAGAGTGTTTCATTAATGGCTTCTCCAGCGGCAAATTTTGCACAGGTTTCTTATGGGAGTAATTATATAGGTTATTTGTTTAATAATACGATTGAACGAAAAAGATGGGTTCGAATTTTAGGTGGTGGTGGTTTTAACGTTCCCCCAGATTATTCTTTACGAGTAGGGGCAGTTGCTGTTAATGTAAATCGTAAGACAGGCGTTATTAATAATGTAGTGCAAATTGTGAGCTGAAAATGAGAGTTGTGAAAAAATTATGTATTATTTTAAATGTCTCTTTAATTTGGAGTCGTTCGCTTTTTACTCCTCAAAATTATTATCCTCAGTTTAAACGTCATTACTTAGAAGATGCTGTTGCTGCCGATCAAGCACAACGTAGTTATGCAAATCCGACCTTGCCAAACAATTGGCCTCTTTATACACCGGTTCATGTTGATGAAAAAAATAAAGATAATCATTTGTATGAAACTACGGTTAATTTGCGTAAAGACTTAGATATTTCACAACATAATTGTACGATAACGGTGTCAGGGCTTAAGCATGAAATTGATCAATTGCGTCATGAAAATGAGCGATTAATTGAGCGACTTCATAATAAGGAAATGCAGTGTGCAAAAGAACAGCAAACTACTCAGCTTGCGGTAAATAAACTTCAACATGAAACAACGACATTACATGGTGATATTAATAGTATTCAACATCAATCTGACAAGCAGTTGCAGATGTTATTAGATGATATAAAAAAGTTGAACATTAAGAATGATGACTTGCAAGATTTGCTTAAGCGTTGTGCTCAAAAAAAAGGTCAATATAAAAAAGATTCGCAGAAGTTGGGCCGTTCGCTTGATACGTGTATGTCAGGAGAAAAAACAACAGATCAAGCAAGAGAACGTGAGCAAAAAAATGATATAAAAAAACTTAAAAAAGAGTTAAATAAAGTTCAAGAAAAAGCTGCTTCTACAGAAAAGATTTTAGCTAAACAAGGGCAAGAGCACCAACGAGTAGTAAACAACCTACAGACTAAGATAGCTAATTTAGAAGAAGAGAATGAAGAGCTACAATCTGAGAATCAAGTACTTGAACAGACA
>CAYPXP010000016.1:0-6174 GCA_964414965.1 uncultured Pseudomonadota bacterium | reverse complement strand
AAGCGCAATTGGATCTAGAAAAAGCACGTCAAGAGTGGATTAAAGAGCAGCAAAACTATCAGCATATGGTAAAGACATTGCAAGATAAAGTAGCAATCTTGACTCACGAGAAGAGTTCTTTGCAAGATGAAAAAGAAGGGTTGCGTACTGAAAAGCAGATGATTGAACAGAAGCAAACGGTTGATCAAGCTACCTGTTCACAAGCTGTTTTAATTAAAAAAGGTGAATTGGATGATATTAAGAAGGAGCGTGATCTCTTGGCAAAGAAGCTTGATAAAAAACGAGATAAGTGTGCTCGTATGAAAAAGGAGCTTGAAACGCGTGTAAAGACAGTTGAAGACGAAAAGAAAGATATAGCGACGGCTAAAGATAATCAAATGAAATCAATGATGCAAACGCTCTTAACTATGAAATGATGATATGAAGCGAGTACTATATTTATTATTCGCAAGTTTTATATTGGCACATGATGTTGAGGAGACCTTAGCAAATGAAACATATAAGTTAAATTATTGTGAGATTCCTTCTTTTATTAACTATAATGTTCAAAAAGATAATAACGAAGAACATTTTTGGAGTGTTTGGAGCGCTGGTTATTCACGTTCGGCTTATCAAGTGTATTCATGTGATGGACGTTATAAATTGCCCTTAACAGTATTGTTTTTGGGTAAAAGTTGCTTTCAGTTGCGCGAAGCATTTGCTGATTCAATCGTAACTATTCCAAGTAATCCTTGGGTGACAGTTTCTACATTGTGTCCACTTGTTGATTATACTGAAAGAGGAGCTCAGATAGGATTGGAATTTTCTAAAGATACTCATTTTAGATCACGTAATTTTCGCGTTGGTATTCGATCAATGTTACCGATAAAAACAATAAAAGTTTCACGTCGCTATAGTTCTCAGGATATTGAAAGTGAGGTAAATAATATTGATTCAGTACGAAGGTTATCAACTGAAGTTATTACGCCAGGTACGTCAGCAGTCGATAATTCATTTGCTTATCGGATGGATTTTTTGAGTACTTTGGCTATTAATAATGAAGGAGAACCGCTTATTGATTATACGCAAGCGCCATTATTGATAAACGCAATCGATGTAACTGATAATAATAGTTCTCCCGTAAATTTAGTAAAGAGAATAGATACTACACCGCCAGCTACTCCTTTTGCCGCTGTTAACACGAGTGTTGACGGCTATTCCTTTTTAGATGCTAATGGTAGCAATTTGAGCAACAATCAACGAGGGCGATTTAAATCTTCAACGTCATATGAACCATTATCTCTTAATGTTAATAATCAAGAACAGCTTTGGTTAGTTCCAACGGTAACTTGGGATGGCTCATCATATAACATAACGGCTGATGCTAATACTATTCGCAATGTAGTTGAGAATATTGTTAATCAACAGATTGGTAATTCAGTTGTTGATTATATGACGGCAAAAGGAATAAGTCTCGGAACTCAATATATGAGTGGTCTTGGGGATTTGTCTACACAATTATTTTTAGTTTGGGTGTGGCCAGAAACTGATGTGTGGACTGAACTTAATTGTGCTTTTGTTTTTCCAACCGGAAAAAAACAGAATTGTCCGTATAACGTATTTGCCTGTCCGTTAGGTAATAATGGACATGTAGAAATTGGACCTGGCATTGATTTTGGATGGTATGCCATGAAGTGGCTATCACTGCGCGCGGCATGTAATTATAACTTTGTGTTAGGGGCTTATGAGCCAGTCGCAGCTCCATTTTGCGGAGCATGTGTGAAAAATATTGGGCCATGTATTCCGGCACATATTTCATGGCAATATTTAAATGTTGATGTTGATATGAATATTGTTGAACCAACTACTAAACAGTTTGGTTTTAATTTGGGTTACAATTTTTATTTTAAACGTTGCGATAATATTTATTTTAATGTTGCTCGAACTGATGATTTTGAAGACAATAGCCAAATTCTTGATCCACGTGTCTTGTCACGATTAACACGTCAAATAGCTCATAAGTTACGAGGCGAATTATTTTTTACCAAATCTTTTGGGTCTATTTACGGTGGTTTTTCATATATTGTTCATGGTAAAAATATTCCGATCGAATCAGCCGCTTATGTTGGATTAATGATTACATTTTAATGTGAGTTCGATACTTTAACAAAAACCTTTTTCAAGAGCGGCAGCTATTTCGTCTGACAAATCTTTTTCTGAAAAATCATGAAGTACTGACGCAGGTCGCACCGCGCAACAACTCAACAATGTTTTTTGGCAAGATTCATCAAATGTGCTCAAAAGTTTCCACCAATTGCTTTTTTCCGTATATACTAACGGATTCTCGTGATTAATAAGAAATTCTTTTATACATGTTAAAAAAAGAAATTGACCTAACGTGTGTATAGTAAATTTTTTCCATTGATAGATAAATTTATCAAACTCTGTAATTAAATATTCATCTGAAGCAACGTGCACTTTTTGATTTTTTAAGGAGAAAAGTAATGCCCCTGTTTGTGTATTATAAATTCGAGATTGTTCATCTGTTCCTCTTAAAATGAGACATCGACTATCTGAAGAGTATAAAATGGGATATCGTTGTACGTTTTCTATTGTATACATTAAAGAAAAAGATTCTGAATCATACACTTCTAAGCTTTCTTTTTTACCACCAATAGCAATCTGTTTGCCGTCAGGAGAATACGTAAAAGAGCAAAAAAGGTTGTTGAGGTTGAATGTATGTAATACTGAAAAATCTTTCGTATCAAAGACATGTGCATGTTTTCTGCCTATAATAAGCTGTTTTCCCGTAGGAGAATAAAGAACCTTGGAATTTATCGGTAACGTGACACTTTTTAACAAGGAAAATGTTTTTGCATCCCATATTTTAATTTCAGTATCTTTTGTAACAATTTGATTGCCGTCAGGAGAAAAAATACAGTCATAATTGTGTCCCCGTGGAAATGAGTGTACCAGAGTAAGTGTTGATTCGGGATCTACGTCCCATATTTCAACATTGGTTTTTGCTCGTATTGCTAACCATTTACTATCCGGACTGTAACCAATAGCTCCTAAAGTATCGGAAAAGGTGTAAGAACTAGTTAAATCTATATGTTGAGAAAGAGATTCATTTATATTCCATATTTCAAGAAGATTGTTTTTAAAAAGAAC
The DNA here is from genome assembly GCA_964414965.1 of uncultured Pseudomonadota bacterium. GTDB lineage: Bacteria > Babelota > Babeliae > Babelales > UBA12409 > UBA12409. Next base: position 3,024 of record CAYPXP010000016.1, on the reverse strand, counting down.
TAATTGTGTGCCGGCAGGAGAAAAAAGAGCCGAGGTTACATTGCTAAACGAATAGTATGTTTCTGCTGTTTCTAAAGAAATTAGTTCTAAATCCTGTGTTTCACTATTTTTTGTTAAAACAAATTTGCCATCCGAACTGACTGTACATAAATCACCTTTAACAGGTATTAACAATTCAGGTAATATTACGTCAGTTTCTAGCGGCACAGAGCAAAAATCCTGTATATTTTTATCAGCAGGAAATTGATTTAAAAAATTAAGTCCATATTTTCGATCATCAAGAACTTGGATAACCATATTTTGTACGATCGTTTTTTTCATACGATATGCCAACAAATGTAACGTCATGAGTTCTTTTAAAGTAAATGTTTTAAAACATGATTTTATCTGATCAGGATGTAATTGATATTCTTCAACATAATCACAAATTTCTTTAAAAAAATCTGTCACTTTAATCTTATTGGATAGGTTATTATTCCTTTTCCATGCATAAAAAAAAGATTGACCCTGCAAAAAATTAATTGAAAAACATAAAACTAAATAACGAAGCTTCATACACTCAAACCTTTCAATAAAACACTCAGGATGAGTAAGAAGTTTTTGAAATTTTTTGACATCCTGAGTGGCTTCAATCTCAATTGTTAATAATTATTGGTTCTGACAATATCCCTGAGTTACTCAATCTTCCTTGTAATTTTCCATAGCCATTTACAATAGCTGATTGCAAGTGGGTTTTTTTAGGCATAATTAATTCTTCTTGCTCTTCTAATGCGTCTAAATGCGTTATTTCTTTGTGAAGATCAAGATTTGCCTGTTGATAAAAGTCTCCTGGCAAAGCTGACCCTGAAAGTGATAAGAATAGGCAGAAGCGTGTGGTGAGCGTCCATTGACAATCGTCAAGGTCTTCATCGCTCTTGATAATATTGTTTTCACGCAAACTATGTAATTCTTTGCCGATATTTAAAAAGTTTTGCCAAAGTTCTTTATCTGAAGTGCTCCAGAATGCCTTATTAAGAAATGTTTCAATAAACTTGGTGACTGTTGTCTTTAAATCATCTCGTGTGAGTTCTTCGTTTGATATAGTATCCGATTCGACAATTTTGCCAGCGAGGTTATCTAAAAAGAGATCGGGATTTCTCTTTAATGTTTCAAAGTTATTTTCAAGTTCAAAACGAATCAGATTTTTTACAAAGAATTTTTTTTGAGGATCAGGCATGAGATACCTGTCTAAAAGTTTAGGTAAGTTTTGTAAAAAAGGAACAATTTCGTCAGCGTCAATAAAAGGAACTGATTTGAATTTTTTATCAAATAATCTAAAGACAGCTTTAATATAACTACGTGATTGTTGCGATTTGATTCCATGATTGATGAATTCATCTAAATGTTTAAATGGTAGACGTGTGAGGGTATCCTGAGCATATTGCGGACAGTTGTAAATGTGCTTGAAATAACAGGTTAAACCTGACTGGGTAAATCGAATATTTCGTTCTAACTCTTCTGGTTCTGGATTTCCTTTTGTGTCTTTGTTTAATGAGATAACTTCCATGTCATTCATCATATTGACTGTAGAACTGATTTGATTTTTGGAAAGCGTATACGGGTTGATTAATTGTATTAAAAAGGGTAGAACAAGAGAGAGGAGTTTACATTGTTTCATTATTTCCTCCTAAAGATGAAAACTAATTTTCAATTTGATCTTACTGCTAAAAATAATATTGTAAAGATGAAATGAATGCAATAGAATTATTTATACCAAATTTTAGTTTTATGTTCTTTTATAGATATGTGATAATTAAGAGGTTGAATCCTGTTGAAAGAAGTGTTTTGAAACCTATAAAACTGATGAGCAGGTGAGATTGTGGCTTTATATAATTATAAGGCATTAAGCAGTGACGGTAAGAAAATAAGTGGGCAGCTTGATGCTCCATCTATACAAGGGCTCAAGGAACTTCTTATTCGTCAAAAACTTTATCCAATCTCTGTCGAAGAATCAAAGGAAGAAAAAGCGGGTTTTAATTGGCGTCAATTATTATTAGAAAAGCCGATAACGCCTAAAGAAAAAATTCTTTTTACCAAACAATTAGCAGTTTTATTGAAATCAGGTATTCCATTATTACAAGCACTTGAACTACTTGGTGAACAATTTGAAGGTCGTTTAAAAAGAATCATTATACATTTAAAAGATACGATTAAAGAAGGTGGTTCGTTAGCTCAAGGATTAAGCGATTATCCTCGCGTTTTCCCTAAAATTTATGTTCAACTAGTCCGTGCTGGTGAAGCGAGTGGTCGTTTAGATGCGATTTTAGAAAGATTGACCAGTTATTTGGAGCGACAATTAGAATTGCAAAAAAGGGTAAAAAGTGCTTTGCGTGGACCGTTAATTAATATTGCGGTTATCATTCTCGTATCAATATTTTTATTAGTTGCTGTTGTTCCTAAACTTGCGCAAACCTTTGCGAGCCAAGGCTCGAGATTGCCACTGCCAACCTTGATTTTGATGAATATTTCGAACTTCGTAAAAGCATATTATATTTTTATTGGCATTGGCTTACTCGGTCTCTTTATTGCATTTAAATATTGGCAGAGTTCATCAAGTGGCAAAAAAATTATCGATAAAACTAAACTATATATACCAATCATTGGACATTTTGCGCGGATGAATGCGATTGTTCAATTTTGTAGCACATTAGGAATGTTATTAGAAGGTGGTGTGAATTTAGCTGAATCACTTGATATTGTATGTAGTATTATTGATAATGAAGTGCTTGCAAGTACGTTGCGAGAAGCGCGTGATAAAATTATAAAAGAGGGTAAAATTGCACAATACTTGAAACAGACGAAAATTTTTCCACCAATGGCAGTCTATCTCATTAGAACAGGTGAAGAGAGTGGCAAGTTAGATCAGATGCTTATTGCAGTAGCTCAAAATTATGAAGAAGATTTACGCGAACTGGCAGACACGTTGTCGGCTCAACTTGGACCATTTATGTTGTTGTTTACAGCGGTAATTGTAGGATTTATTGT
>CAYPXP010000015.1:10565-13251 GCA_964414965.1 uncultured Pseudomonadota bacterium | reverse complement strand
CGCCGCGCTCGCGATAAACGATATTGCGCATAAATGAGCAACATCCCTGACAAAGCAATAATCGCTCCGCCAATCATATATACAATATACCAAACCATGTATTATCCTACGATTTAAAAAAAATAAATATTAAAAATCCTTACTAAGTAAGGTTAAAAAAACAGGCCAACAAAGAGATTGTTTAATAAAAAAAATATTAAAAACGATTTTGATTAGAATGATTATGCTAATTGCCTATTCACTGAAGCAATTAACTCCATTTCTTTATTTTGAAAAACTTGTAATTGTAATTCTAATTTCCTTGCTCGCAATGCCATCTGCAAAACCGCAAGAACAGCTATTTTCTTCTTATCTGCTAAACCAGTTTGTTCGCTTAATGAAGCCATCAAGTTGTTAGTAGATGCAATAGCCTGAGAAAGTAATTCCTCAGGCTCATCGCTTACAATTGTATATTTATCATCAAAAATCGTTACAGTCTGTTTTTTTAAGTCGTTCATATTCAATGCTCTTGTTCTACAACAGCATCTATATCTTTAATCAATGTATCAACCATCGCTTTGGTCAATTCGCGTTCTTCATCACTCTCTTTTTTACTTTCCAGTGTTAAAAGTTCAAAATCATCGAGCCTTTGTCTCAACTCAAGATTTTCCTGCGCTAACTGAGCTTTTTCATTGCGCAACTGACTAATCAATTTAACTAATTCTTCTATCTTTTTTTCTAATATAGCTAAAGCTTCCATATCTCCCCTCTAACTCATTATTACTTTTAAACCAAAACTATTCTTAGGCATCTTACCTTAAGAATTTATAGAATATCAAGAAATAATTACGAACGAGCAATTTCAACCAACTCTTTAAATGCTTTTGGCTCAAAAATTGCCAATTGACTCAGCATTTTTCTATCTAATTGTACTTGAGCCTTTTTAAGTCCATGCATAAAAACATTATAGGACATTCCGTTTTCATTTGCAGCGGCATTAATACGAACTACAAACAAATTACGCATAGATCGCTTTTTTAACTTACGTCCTTTAAAAGCAAAAGCCATTGCTCGAAGAAAAGTTTCTTGAGCACGGCGAAAAACGTTTTTACGCTGTCCCCAATATCCTTTAGTCTCTTTAAACAGCCTCTTATGACGCTTTTTTACAACTGTTCCACGTTTCACTCTAGACATAGTCTTTAATCCTCAAATTGTTAAAAGAAAAACCCCACCAATTTCATATTATGCATAAGGCAACAATTTACTAAACTTACGCGCATCACCACTTACCATATAAGCGCATTTACGTAACTGCCTCTTTCGCTTTGAGGTCTTACTTGCCATTAAATGCCTTCTGTATGCTTTGCTTCTTTTTACCTTCCCTGTAGCGGTTTTAGAAAAACGCTTTTTGGAAGCCGAATGTGTTTTCATTTTTGGCATAATTTAATCCTAAAAACTATTACTTGGTACTTTTGATAAAATAAACACGCGACCAAAAGTTACCTAATTTCATATCTTCTTCATGCTCCACTTGCCCTATCTCCATCGATCCCAACGTTGCATCGATCTTACTAAACATCGCTTGCCCACGTTCAAACTTAGTTGCTAACTCTCGGCCACGAAACATAATTGTAAACTTAACACGATTTCCGTCACTCAAAAAACGCATAGCTTGATTCATTTTTGTTTGGTAATCGTGCTCATCAATCTTAGGCCGCATCTTAAGTTCTTTGATCTTAATAATTTTTTGCTTCTTTTTTGCATCGGCCAACTTCTTCTTTTTGGCATAGAGCATTTTACCAAAATCCATAAGCTTGGCTATAGGATAACCATCGGCTCCCCGATCAGCCATTAACACCAAATCGCACCCTTCTTCACGTGCACGTGCCAATGCCTCATAACGAGTCAAAATGCCGACACTTTCACCGGAATCAGTAATTATCTGCATCTTAGGGTATGGAATTTGTTCGTTAACCTTATGCAAATCTTTAAATGTCTCTTTTTTTCGATCTTTCAACATAACCTCTTATACTCTTTCAATCGTGAATCTCTTTCAATTTATCTATAACTTGTTTTTTAATAGTTTTGGCAACATCTTTTTGCTCTTTTAAGAAAATTAATGCTTGTTCGCGTCCTTGAGCAATATTGGTGTCATTATATGAAAACCAAGCACCAGATTTAACTATGATATTACAAAATAATGCCGCATCTAACAAATCTAACTCTCTACTAATGCCTTCACTGAATAATAGATCAAGCTCAACCTTTTTAAAAGGAGGAGCTACTTTATTTTTAGCAACTTTAATAGAAACCCGATTGCCAAAATGGACATCACCCTTCTTTAAACTAGCTATACGACGAACATCTAAACGCAATGAAGCATAAAATTTTAATGCATTTCCGCCTGATGTTGTCTCTTTATTAGCAAAAGCAAAACTGTTTATATTTTGCCTAATTTGATTGATAAAAATTAAAATAGTCTTAGATTTATGGACTATCGGCGTTAACTTACGCAATGCCTGGGACATAAGACGAGCTTGAAGACCTACATGCGTATCGCCCATTTCGCCTTCAAGTTCAGCCTTAGGAACTAACGCTGCAACAGAATCAATAACTATTAAATCAATGGCCCCAGATCGAATCAACATTTCAGCTATATCAAGTGCTTGTTCGCCAAAATCTGGCTGAGAAATGATCAAATCATTAA
>CAYPXP010000015.1:0-10465 GCA_964414965.1 uncultured Pseudomonadota bacterium | reverse complement strand
ATTAGCATCAACCGACTGGCTTAAAAGCATAACTGAACCTTTGCCATATTGCTTATCAATTTGTGCAAAGGTTGCTTCAAGAGCCTTTTTCTTTTCTGTACGAATACGTTCAACTTCTTGTTGATTGCTCACAATTTCCTTTAATTTTCTTTTTTCTTAAGAAGAACCTTACTATTTTAGTGTACCAATTCCTATAAAAGACGCAATAAGAAAGATGCACTAAAAAGGCTCAATAGCAAATATTAAGCCGTAATTATTCAAAAAAACCTCTTTAAAAAAGAAGAGCTTATAAAAACTTCCTTATAAGCTCTTCTTTTTTAACTATTTAAATAAATTATTTAAATACAGTCGCTATCTTCTTGTTTATATCAATTTTGCTATTTTTAAATAAAGAAGCAACAAATGATCGTTCTACAAGACTTTTTTGTTCCTCGTAAAGCGTCTTCTTGATGCTGTTTTTTTCTTCTTCAAAACGTTTTTCATTAAAAGAATCTATCTCTTCTAAGCAGACCAAATAACCATTGGTACCGTTATCAAAAGTTATAACTCTATCAGGAATTGAAAGGACAAATAATTTTTCAGCCGTTGTTCCAAGTTTTTGCAAAACCTGTTGTGCCTTATCTTGCATTTGTTGACTAATTTTTCCAGTCGTTTCTACGATAGCTTTATGCTTATGAGCAAATTCCAAAAATTGTTCCTTGCTTCTTATTTTTTCAGCCTCAATCAAAAGTTTTTTTAATTGTTTTTTGGCCTGTTCTTTATACCAATCGACACGAACTTCTTTAACAATATCAGTAAAAGCTGGTTGAAAAGCCTTGTTAATTTCTGTTACAAAGAATGCAAAACCTTCATGAGTATTAGAAACGGAGCCGCCACTACCTTTGCGTACGGAAAAAAATCTTTTCATATAGGGCTCATTACCCATGACGGTCAAATCGACAACCTCTTTCTTGCCCCCCTTATTTTTTGCAAATTTTTCGAGCGCTGATCTTTTATCTTCTTGGGCCAATGCTCGATGAACATCATGTTGAAAGAAACGTTCAAATTGATTTGCTCTCAACTTTTTAGCAATGTCATTCTTTACACTTGCTAAACTTTTGAATGTTTGCGATTTACGGGACTCACGTTGAAGTAATTCAAAACCATCTTTTGTTTCTATAAGAGGCGAAATATCTCCATCTTTTTGCAATCTGAATGCTACTTGATCGAATTCTTTATCATGTTTACCTCGAGCAAAAAAGCCGGTCAATCCACCCTTTTTGTTAGTGGTAGTATCTTCAGAGAGCTCTCGCGCCTTTTGTTCAAAAAGTTTTGGATCTTGTTCAAGCTCTTTTCTTAAATCAATCATTTTTGAGCGAATCTCTGATCTGTTTTTATCATTAAAGTGCATCAAAATGCGGCGGACTTGTAATTGCGCTGGTTCATCAATAAATTCTTTATACTTATTTTTATTATAATAGTGTTCAACTTGTTTTTCAGAAATTTTTGCTTGATAAGAGTCCGGTATAAACTTCCAAATTACACCAGCACGCTTTTCAGGAACAAAATAACGTTTGTTTTTCCTATTTTCAGATTCAAAGAACTTTTTCAATTCTTCATCTGACACGCTTTTTTTTGATTCTTCCTCTTTAACAAGAGAGGCTAATGATAAATGAGCAATCAAAAAAGAACGTTCTGAATACAGTTGAATAAACTTATCTTTGAGTAAAAACGAAGGTAGAAATAGCGCGCCTTCAGTCAATTCCATTAACAAGTTGCTTATTAATTGCTCATGCAGCTGCTCTTCTAGTTGCAATGGACTCGTATTATAAGCTTGAGCGAGTCTTTGCCAATCAATACTACCATCGGGCAAAACAACTTCTTTAGGAAGCATTTTAATCAGTTGTTGTTGAATAAAGACAGGCGAAAGCGTTATGTGTAATTTATGAGCAACTTCGTCCAATAATTTTTGTACAATTAATGACTCAGCCGCTGCTTTTTCAGGATCAGCTAATCCTTGCGTAGATAAAAAAGTATCAGCGTAATCACCAAACAACTGTTTAATACGTTCAATTTGCCGCGAGACTTCAGAAATACGCGATTGGTAACTCAAAACCTCTATCGGTTTCCCATTAACTTTAATAACCCAATCTCCCGCATCAAACCACTTTATAACAACAAAGAACGCTGATGGAAATATAATAAAAAAACTGACTGCGTAGATGACATAACGAAGAAAACGGCCTTGTAGATGATGACGAAAAAGCGAAATCATGTTATTTAATCCCTCTGATTAATTCGATTTATTTTAATGGAAATTTCCTTGAATTGCGGCAATGATTTGAGAACTTCCAAATCATGCTTTAAAGCTTCTTGATTATCATATGGCGCTGTCACGATCTGATATGTAATCTTCCGCTTGCCACTCTTTAATTTACGAGAACTTTTTTTAATACGTAATTCAATTCCTTGTTTATGAGCAAGGTCTACTAAACGAACGGCTCTATCATATTTATCATTAACAGCGACCGGTGCTACATATTTATCTATTGATTCAGTCTTAATCGATGTTACTTCTGTTTTCTCTGCCTGTTCTAATTGTTGATCATCTTGCCCTTTTGACTCTTGAGTCTGTTCCGGCTGCATTGGTTCAGGTTGAAACTGTTCTAATAATGCTTGTTCACTCGTCTGCTGAACAAAAGACCGAACAACTTTACGTTGTCCAATAAAATAACCCGCGAGAAAAGATAATAAGATTAAAAATAAAGCGGCAACAATGAGCCAACTTGCTTCACGTTTATAAAGAACAAATGCTGAAACTGGAATATTTTTTTCAAACTCAGGAGGACGATTCATAAACTTCTTAAACATACTCTTTTTTCCTTCAAATTAATCTTCACCTATCTGTTGCTTGTCATCTGTTACATTGACCAATTTAGTGTATACCGCATCGCAATGTTCTTCAAATTTTTTTATTAACATGCGATTAAAGGTTAATTGTCGCTTTGCATAGTTGCGTGTTTTTTGTTGTATAAGAGCTATTAATTCATCTTTTGATACAATTTTACCATTTAAAAAATTAATAATATCATCATAGCCGATGATTTTCTTTTGTAATAAAAACGCATGCCATTCAGGTGAAAGTCCTTTCACTTCACCAATCCACCCTTCATCAAACATTTGTTGAACTCGCACATTAATTCGCTCATAAAGATCCTCTTTATCCCGCGTCAAAACAATAAATGATGCTTTTTTAGTTAATGGACTAAAGGTCGGCTTATAATGAGATGGCAACACTTGTGATTCAAACCAAATATCAAGAGCCCGCTCAATACGATAACGGTCATGGCAATCAATTTCTTTCGCTCTTTGAGGATCTATTTCCTTTAGTCTAAGCCACAATTGGTCGGTCGAATCATTATATATACGCTTTGATGTAGATTTTTTACCCTGTGGGGGGAAAAACAGAGAATTAATATAAAAACTTGAGCCTCCAACAATTAAAGGGACTTTTCCTCGTTCGTAAATTTCGTTGATTAATTTTTCAACAGAATTGCGAAAATTAATAGAAGTAAAATTAACAGGCTTATCAATCACATCAAACAAATGGTGTGGAATATGAAAAGAACGCCAATCAGGTTTTGCCGTCCCAATAGTTAACGGCTTATAGAGCTGCCCCATATCTGCATTAATTATTTCAGCATTATACTGTTCTGCTAAAGCTAACGCCTTAGCAGTTTTGCCTACTCCGGTAGGCCCAGTAATAATGATGATGAAATCTTTCATATATTAAGCATAACAAAAAAAAGAATATGAAGAAATCAAGAGCTTCCTTTATTACTATGAAGACAAGACCCAGAAGATTTTCCTGGGTCTTGTCTTCTCTTTTATAATGTATGTTCTGCACCCTTAACTACAGATGAAACTCGAGGAGAAAAGCAAGAACGTAATTGTTCAATGGCTACGTCCCTAACTACTTGTTCAACCATCGAAATTTCTTCAGCAAGCAACAATTCGGTTTGTGATAACAAATTGCGCTCCCCAAAAGATAATTCTTTTTCCAATGAGAGATAATGTAGATCACGGTAAATTTTAGAAATTTCTACTAAATTGCCACTTCGTAAACATGATTGATATTTTTTATTACGTTTATTCCAACTGCTATTATTCAATTCAACTAAAGGACTTTTGACTATTGGCGTCATTACTATTTTAAAAACACTCTCAATATAATCCTTTGTACTAAGACCACGAATACCAATCGTTTCTAAGTTATCAATGGGGATCAATATAGTCATATCTTTATTGAGAAACTTTAATTCATAGAAGTGAGCAACTTCTCCAGCAACTACTCGTTCAATTATTCGTGAGATGAGAGCAACGCCATGCCCAGGATAAACAACCTTCTCATTAAGAGCAAACATAAGAACCCCTCCTTTTAGTCAGGGACCTACAACTTCTGCTCTCGCTTAATAAAAGTATATCAGGTTTTGCTAATTTAGAAAATTATGCAAAATTATGCGTTTACTGGATGAACAATTGGTTTTTTGTTCATCCAGTATTCATAGATTTTTTTGGCAACAACAACAGTGCTTATAATTAACATAAGCCAACGTTTTTGAATACGAATAGACGCATCTCCCTGGTGTAATTCAACTTTATCTACAATCTCTTTAATCTTATTATAACATTGTTCCAAGACTTCTATAAGATCATCTATAGGTAATGTAGCTTCGACCTTTTCAAACAATTCCTGTAGCGAGCTTGGCTTGTCGGGATTTGAATCAGATGAAAAAATTTGTAAAATTACTTGTTCAAAAATAATAAATATTAAATGACATAATTCGTATAAAAATTTATTTTTTTCACATTCAACGGTATCAGCTTTGTAAGCATCCCATAAATCACACAATGGTTTAACACTATGTTTTTTGAGCATTGAATTGTAACACCCTATAATACATGGATTGGTAAAAATCAATAATCTAACCTGTAAAAACTGTGGTTTGCATATATGCTTTTCTTCGATAAACCGACATAAAGAAATATATTTTTCGACTGTTTGATTCACAAAAGCACGCCCATATTTATGGGCCACATAATATTGAGAGCATAATGGTAGAAAAAATAAGCAAACGAATAATTGATTATATTTCATATAAAACTCCTTTCTCTTCTTGTAAATCGTTATGAGCATAATAAAACTTATCTTTAAAAAACAATCAATTTTAAATGTTTAACTAACTTGCACGACAACTTAAAAATTATTACGCTTCGTTTAACAAGATTGACAAGGATACTAATGAAGAAACTTTCAACATTACTCATGATATCCATATTTATACGTGCCAATGTGAAAAACACCTCAACGTCACGCGAGCACATTAAGTTTGACCCTCAAACTCAAGAAAAATTAATGGATGATTTTACTGAAATACATCAGCAAATCAAAGATCAATACCAGCTCAATCATATTGTTTCAAAAAATTTACATACCATAGAATTAATCCATCTTACCGCATTAGATTTAAGACAATTAATCAAAACAATTGAACCTCAATTAAAAAAAAAGGAGAATGCCAAAAAAACAAAAAACATATCACAAGCAAAAACATATATTGATGCTGCTATAGGCGAAGTTAAAAAAGCTCAAAAAAGCATTGAAAAACAGCTTAAGCAACTGAATAATGATTTGAAAGATTTATTAGGAAATGCTGATAACCCTTTTAATAAAGCTCATTTAGCACAAGCTCAAAAAGATATTGATAAGGCTTCTCAAGAACTTAATACCTGTTTACAAGATAAATAAAAAGAAGGATCACTTAATGAAGATAAAAAACCTATTGCTTTTAACGTGCCTTTGTACAACGCTCTTTTGCGAAGAAAAAATAAGCGTAGATCAACTCGCTCAAAATATTTCTCATCAATTTGGAAAAAAGTCGCTTGATCAAATGCAACAAATCTTTGTAAACGCATTAACACAACTCATCAAAGATGATATTACTCAAGCCATAGAACAACAATTATTACAAGAAAAACGTCCCTTAAAAGAACTAACTAAAAGCCTTATTGAACAGGACGTTGTCAGCACCATAGCTAAGCAAGCCCTAGAGTTACTCAAAGCATTTGAAAAAGAGCTAAAAACAGAAAAAAAAGAAGCAAAAAAAGCTGGCGATAAAAAACAAGAAAAAGATATTAATAAAAAAGAGAAAAAAGTCAGAGATGCACGCCACTTTTTAAGCTTGGCCAATAAATATTTAGACAAGGAGACCAAGCAAATCGAAAAACTTCTTGCAAAAGCAAAAAAAGATGTTAATCGAAACCTTGATGCAGCCAAGTCAATCATTGAAGAAATTATCAACCCAACACAAAAAGCTTAAGCAACGAAGGATGGAATCTAAGCATTAATAAAAACGCTTCGCCTAACATGAAGCTTCAAAGCCCTTCATCATGCTTCACCTCTTGCATTAACATCATGCACGCTTCTTTCGCTTAACACATCTTGTAAAACTACAAAGGCCGAGTCTTACCTGCTTAGATTCCATCCGAAGTGCGCTGTTTATCATAAAAAAATCGGCAAAACGTTAAAAATTTCAACTCTTTATTCAATTCATCCCGCGTCAACAGCTATCAATAAATCGCAGCAAAATATTTAATTCATTCAAAAACCCCTTTCAATCTTCAAATTGACAACCAAGGTTTTCAATTTGAATCACTAGAAATCAAACGCGGATAAAATGACCCTTCCCCTTATGCGACTCGCAAAGCCATTGCCAACACCAGCATCTCCCCTTTATTTGAATTATGCGCCCCATTTTTAACCTGTTTTTTATCATATAACCTTTTCTTCGCTATTTTTTTGTGAAAAACAATCAATATAGAAGAAGAAACTTATTTTTGCGCAAGATTTTTATCTTTTTAAGAATACGCTTGAAAATGCTGCACCTTTAAACAATTCCCATCAAAATATGAGCGTATTTGACTAAAGAAATCTAAAATTTATTTGACAACTTTCTTAACAGAAAGATATAATATAACTATATATAAAATTAAAATTTTACCAAGAAAGGACCTCATGGCAAAAAAGATTATCGGAATTGACTTAGGAACCACCAACTCAGTCGTCTCCTTCATGGAAGGCGGCACTCCTAAAGTAATACCTAATAAAGAAGGTGGAAATACCACCCCTTCAATCGTCGCCTTTACCAAAGATGGCAACCGCCTAGTTGGTACACTGGCTAAAAGACAGTCTATTACTAATCCAGAAAATACTATTTTTTCCGTAAAACGTCTTATTGGCCATAAATATGATGAAATCAAAAATGAAATTAGCAAATTGCCTTATCGCGTCGTAAAGGCATCCAATGGCGATTGCGCTATCGAAATTCAAGGAAAAGAATATAGTCCTCAGGAAATATCTGCCGCAACATTAAGCTACCTTAAGCAAGTAGCTGAAGATTATATTGGCGAACCAATTAGCGAAGCAGTTGTTACCGTTCCTGCATATTTCAACGACTCACAACGTCAAGCAACTAAAGATGCTGGCAAAATTGCCGGACTCAAAGTAGATCGCATTATAAACGAACCAACAGCAGCAGCCCTAGCCTATGGTCTAGAAAAGAAAAAAAGTGGCACTGTGGCCGTATTTGACTTCGGTGGCGGAACGTTTGATGTCTCGATTCTGGACATTAACGATGGCGTTATTGAAGTTCGTTCTACCAATGGCGACACGCAGCTCGGTGGTGACGACATTGATAATCACATAATGGACTACTTAGTAGAGACATTTAAAAAAGAACAAGGCATCGATCTTCATCGTGATAAAATGGCTCTTCAGCGATTAAAAGAAGCTGCTGAAAAAGCGAAAGTCGAACTTTCAACCGTTCCTGAAACAGAGATCAACCTTCCTTATATCACCGCTGATGCATCAGGACCTAAACACTTAACTATGAAACTCTCACGAGCAAAGATGGAATCACTCTGCAGCGATCTTTTTGCGCGATTACTTGAACCATGCAAAAAAGCTATGGCCGATGCTGGAACCAAAAAAGAAGATATTGACGAAATATTATTAGTTGGTGGTTCAACACGTATTCCTAAAGTCCAAGAGATGGTCAAAGACTTCTTTGGAAAATCTCCCAATAAATCAGTCAACCCCGATGAAGTTGTCTCTGTTGGTGCTGCAATTCAAGGTGGCATTTTATCTGGTGACGTCACAGATGTCTTATTACTCGATGTAACTCCACTTTCACTTGGCATTGAAACCCTTGGCGGTGTTATGACTAGACTTATTGAGCGTAACACAACAATCCCAAGCAAAAAGTCCCAGATCTTCTCAACGGCTGAAAACAACCAAACAGCGGTAGATATTCGTGTTTTCCAAGGTGAACGCGAATTTGTAAAAGACAATAAAATGCTTGGACAATTCCGATTAGAAGGTATTCCGACAGCTCCTCGTGGCGTACCTCAAGTTGAAGTAACTTTTGATATTGATGCTAATGGAATCGCCCATGTCTCTGCAAAAGATAAAGCAACGGGCAAAGAACAAAAGATTACTATTACAAGTAGCAGTGGCTTAAGTGAAGAAGAAATCAAAAAAGCAGTCAAAGAAGCGCAAGAACATGAAGCTGAGGATAAAAAGCAAAAAGAGGTAATCGAAAAGCGTAATAAACTTGACAGCATGATCTTTGAAATTGAAAAAACGCTCAAAGAAAATAAAGAAAAACTTCCTGCTGAAGAAGTTAAAAAAGTAGAAGAAGCTCTTGAAAAAGCACGTGCAGCTCTCAAAGAACATGAAAACAATGCTGACGAACTTCAAAAAGCAACTGACGAATTACTTCAAGCTTCACATAAGGTAGCTGAAATCTTATATCAACAAGCCAGTCAACAACCTGGCTCACCGCAAGAATCTACTGAAAAAAAAGACGAAGAACCACTTGAAGGCGAAATAAACGATAAGTAACTCTCGTTTTTATAAAGATCGGGGCAGTTATGACACTGCCCCGTTTTACTTATTTTTTGTGAAGTTTACAAGATGTTTTTGATGTATTTTCCCAACTTTTTTCCTCTTCTAGAGTCAAATTTTTAGTAAATGTAGCAACCTCTTCCCCCAATTTTACCGCAGTCTCAAACCCTTGCAAAGAATGCTTTACAAAATTTTCAACAGGTACTATTTGTCCTTTTTTAAATAATAAGACTACCGTAGAACCACCAAATTTAAAATAACCTAATTGATCGCCTTTTTTATAGCTCGCACAAGGAGAATAGGTATTATTAATGGTTCCTACATTATACGCGCCAACAATTATCATCGGTATAATACCATAGGGTGTATCTAATTTTACTAACATACGTTTATTAATAATCAACGGATCTATTTCTGTCTTATATGCTATTGGATCAACAGATTCTAATCCATCTTTTTTAATAAAAGACCCCTCCAATGGAACTGCATCAACTGCAAAATGATAACGATGATAATTATAAGGAGATAATCTAAAAATCATCATGGTGCCTCCACCAAATTCTGCAGCCAAACTCGAATCACCTAAAAAATTACTCAATGTAAAATCTTCTTGTTTAACAGAAAATACCGTGATTTTATCTTTTATATTTTGAATCACGGTTAATTTACTATCAGCCGGCGCCACTATTATTCGTGAATTATTCGGACCAGCTATAGGTCTCGCATCCTTCTTCAACTCTCTAATAAAAAACTCTTGAAAATTCTTATACTCGCCACGCTTATTCAACCAATCAGTCGGATTAATAGCAAAAGCTTCTGCTTTCACCTCTATCTCAGACGTATTTGCTACCCAAGTATCGCCTGAAGGACTAAACCCAAACTTTTTCATAAAATCATCAACAGATTGAGGACCTTTCTTCTCAGTATATTTACCATAAATATCTGACAGAAATTTAGTTAATTTCCCAGGCATTAAACGACGCAAGGCACTTGTCGCTGTATCTAAATATGCTTTTTTCAATACCGAAATGCCCGCTGGATCGGTTGGTTCAACCATCAAGACGTACGCCCCTCCTGTTTTAGCATAAACTTTATTACATAACTGACTTGGAACCGAGCAGACCTCATACGTTCCGACACCAAATTTTGCTGGACAAATAACCGTACGAGCATATTCAGTTGCTTTCTCTAGAGCCTTATTAACATCTGTGCTTTCTTTAGAATCAATTTGCCGATTAGGGATACATTTTCCCAATGATTTTAGACTACTTGATTGTCCAATATTAACTATCGGATATGAATTGGTTGAATTATTCATATCTCCTGAGATCTGTTTTTTTAAACTTTGCGCTTCTTTATAACGCCAAAAAGGTTTAACAAATTCAATTGGAACATTTTTGCCAATACACTCAAAAAAAAGATCGGAACAAGAAGCCTTTACTAAATCAGCTCTAAATGTCGATAGTAATAAAATTAAATAGAAACATTTATTCATATAACCTCCGTTTATATTATAAAAAT
>CAYPXP010000014.1:0-13264 GCA_964414965.1 uncultured Pseudomonadota bacterium | reverse complement strand
AATGCAATGGAATCAAAACTAAAAGAAGAAGAACAAAGAAGAAGAGAAGAAGCCTAAGCCATTAAAAGAGTATGATAGTTGGCCAATAAAAGAAGAAGATAAAGAGCCGATGCGTGATCTGCCCGAATTTGTTAAGATCTCTTTGGTTTATTATGATTCTTTTGAAGATCGTGATCAAAAATATGAATTTATGATGCCAGTTTTTAATTACAAGGGCCCATCAGAAGATATTTTGAAAGCTCCGTTGATGGTTCAAGAGCGAATTAAAAAAGACGAAGACGAGACAACGCAAAAAGTTGAAAAGAAAAAAACAGAGCAAAAAGAAAAACAGAAGAAGTAAGTTGAGAAGAAATGAGACAACAACGTGAAGGCTATATTTTAGTTTTAACATTGACCATAACCGGTCTGTTAGTTATTTTAGGTGTCCAAATTTACTATTTAAGTAGTGGCTTTTCTTCTTTTGCGCGTATTGCGATTAAACGAGAGAAGGCGAAATCCTTAGCTCTCAGCGGTATTCAATTAACACAGAATCAATTATATGTGCCGCCACAGAAAAAAGAGAATAAAAATCAGCGAGAAGTACCATCTCAACAAGGTAAAAATCAAAAAAAAGAAGCTGAGGTAAAAAAAGAGCCGCAAGAACCAGCTGAATCGCAGCAATTAATTTTACTCAAACAAGTTTTGCCACTCATAAATCGATGGCAAAAAATTAAGTTTGATAAAAAGAAAGATGGTTTTAGTGGTGAATTAAATACCTATATTGCTTGTGAGGATGGGAAGTTACACTTAAATAATCTTTTAAGTTTAATGGCTCAAAAAGGATTGACCGAAGACCGATTGAAATCATATCGAGATTTATGGCTGCTTTTAGGCCAGGCGAGTGATATGAAAAAAGGTCTTTATGAATCAGTAGTTGAATTCTTTGAACGACGTAATCGTATTTGGGTAAATGATGTTACCGAATTGCTTATAATACCTAGTTTTAAGGTGTTTGCTAACAAAGTTTTTGTTAATTTGCCAAATAGTGAAAAAATACCACTATATTTGACTGATATTTTTACTCCTCAATCTCGATATGGTAAACTAGATCCGTGGGTGTTGTCTGTTTCGATGCAGACGATATTGGGTTTAAAATCAAATGTGTTGTCGCAAGATGAAGTTGGTGCAATGCTGAAAGAATTTAAATCATCCCATAATTGGAAAAATGATTGGAATAGGATTTTAAAGCCAGTTTATGGAAAAGATTTTAATGAACTTCCAAAAGGTATTGAACTTATGTTGAGCCCTCGTTTTGATCCAGGAGCTTTTTCAGTAGTTTCGTATGGTGTGGTAGATGACATTGTTCAAGGTGTTTATGTCATTTTGGGGCGAAAAGCGCAAGATGATGGAAGTATTCTTTTTGGGCCAGTAAAGTCCTATTGGATTAATTAAAGGAATTTTATTTTGCACATTAAGACAGAGACCAAGGTGGGTTTGTTTGTATTGGTTGCATTGGCAATTTTGGCTTACATGCTCATACACCTTGGTGTTTTTAGATTACATGTAAAAAAATATCAACCTTATGAGGTTCATTTTGAAGATGTGTCAGGCCTAACGGAAAAGTCTGATGTTAAAATTGCTGGTGTTAAAGTTGGGTGGATTGAAAAGATTGCCTTAGTTCAAAATATGCACGCACAAGTACATTTGATGATTAAAGGGCGGTATCAATTACATCACGACGCTTATGCACTTATTCGTCAAGAAGGTTTGTTGGGGGCAAAATATATTGAAATTATGACTGGTAGCCCCGAGCGACCAATTCTTTCTCCCGGAGCTCTCTTACCACGACCAGGTGAGATTTCAGCTAGTATGGAAACATTGATGACGCAATTTAAACAGATTGCCGATAATGTGAAAGATGTTTCATCTTCTCTTTGTTGTTCCTTTGCTGAGGGGCAACAACAAGAAAAAATGCAGCTGTTAGTCAATAATTTATCTGAAGCATCTAAACATATTGCGTCAGTTTCAGCTGCATTAGATAGATCCATAAATAGCAATGAAGTTCATATTAATAGTATTGTGCAGGATATAAAGATTATAGCAGCTGATCTTAAACAAGCAGTTCCTGAGATTAAGGGAAACGTTGATCGATTGAGTAATCGATTAGATAATGAGATTTTACCTGCATTTCAACAAAGTATAGAAAAAATCGCAAATGTGTTTGATCGTGATTTTGGTACCGTTTCTAAAAAATTATCTCAAACAGTTAACACCATTGAACAGACCATTAATGAGGCTCGTGATGGAATTGGATCACTAAAATCAATTTCAACCAAGCTTGACCATGGCGATGGACTTCTCGGAAAATTAATTAATGATGATACGGTATATCAAGATATTAAATCGGTTACGAGTAGCATTAGGACCAGTGTCAAAAAAATGGATGACTTACATATAGAAGTTAATGCTCACGGTGAAGCTGCAATGCAGCCATCAGATGGTTATTGTTATCGTAATAACAAGGGCTACTTTGATATGCGTTTTTATATGTCACCACAATGGTTCTATAAGCTTCAAATCGTAAATTCAGAACGTGGGTGGCCGGATCGGATGTATCGTCATGATACCTACTTGAATAAAAATTGTCAGGTGATGAATCCTGATGACATTATTATTGATGAAGGCAATATGAAGGTGGCTCCAAATGTTGATTCGGTCTGTATGAGGAGAAATGCTACACGGCTGGATCTGCAATTTGGAAAAGTTTTTGATTCTGGCATTGCATTAAGAGCTGGAAGTTTTGAAAATACTTTTGGGGTTGCGCTAGATTATAGGTTCCCAATCACTTCAGATGTTTTTCAATGGATTATGAGTTTAGAAGCCTATGATTTTTATGGACGCAATCGATTGTTATGTGATCGTCGACCTCATTTAAAATGGATAAATAGTCTGTATCTCTTTAAGAATCTTTATCTAACTGTTGGAGCGGATGATTTTATTAGTAGATACAATAAAAATGGATTCTGGGGTGGCGGACTTTGCTTTAGTGATGACGATTTAAAACACGTGGCATCCAAGATTGGAGTTTTCGGTACGCATTAATCAATTTAAGTGATCGGTCTGTATTTTTGGGCTCTAAATTGGTGGCGACAACGGTTCGTAGATATTGCAATCGTCTAATCTTTTCTTTTGCCAACTTAATATTATCGATTGAAACCAAAAATATATAATTCATTTTTAGGAGTGAAAGCCAGGAGAGCATTGAGAGATATGACTTTAAGGTTTGCATCTCTTTGCTGGTATCTTGTAAAAATTGCGATAAGTTCATCATAATAGATGCATTGGGTGTTTCATAGCGATTTTCTATTTCATTTTTTAATTCTGTATAAAGTTCATTTTTGGCGGTCTTAGTTAACTCATTAAGCGTTTTAAAACTGTACCAATTGTGCCATGCTTTTTCATCATGTAAGAAATGTGCTTTATGCAATAAATAAAGTTGAATGCCACTGTAAATGCCGACAAGACTAATGATCGTGTATTTTATTTTATGTTGTTCTAGGCGACGATATAATTCGCGGGTTCTGTCTTTAGCGTCTTCAAGTATGATGGTAGTAGGAGGGATATTGATAAATATTTTGTTGATATTGTTAATATCTTTTGTGCTGTAAATAAAGCTGAAGAGTAAGAGAGCAGGCCATAAAAATTTCATATAACGATTTCCTTCTACATTATTATGTTTTTAGTATAAGAGAAACTGTTATAAGAAAAAAGAGTTAATAGAAGGCGCTATTAATTTACGCTTAATAATTCAGCTTCTATTTTTTGCATTTTGGCATATTCTTTATCGTCATCATGAGTATAACCCAATAGGTGGCAAATGCCGTGTACGACGATAGCATGAAGTCGTTGCTCAAAACTTTGATTCCAAGTTGGCGCATCATCTTTGAGATATTGAGCAGAGATTATAATATCACCTAGATTTTTCTCATCTTCACTGGCGGCTTTGATTTTGTGGCCGGCTTTGAGCTCAGGATGAAAAGAGAATGATAAAATACTGGTTGCTTTATCTTTATGACGATATTCTTTATTCAAATTTCGAATGGTTTTGTTGGTAGTGATCAAAAGGCCAATATCATAATCATCATAGCCTAAGTGATGTAAAATTTTTTGAATCTTAAGTTCTAGTTTCTGTGTATTAATAGGAATTTTTTTTTGTCTATTTTTTATCGTGATCATTAATTTTCCGCTATTAAAATCATATAATACTGATCATTCTGTTGGATTACGCTTTCAACTTGTGTGGTTGTTTGAATGAGCGTTATCTTTTCAGCGCGAGTAATATCTTTAAGCACTTGTTCATATTTTTGAATTAATGGTGCTTGATTTTCAGTAGCAATGGTCAATTCAGCTAACGGAATTCCGAGTGATAGTTGATGAGTTGTTTTCAATTTACGTGCTTGGGTAATGATGTTGAGAAGCTGATCAACTTCTCGAGCCGATTCATGATATTCATGAATGATTTGAATACCTTGAAATTCTGTTTGATGAATTGAAGGAGTGTTTATTTGTTTTCTATATAATTCTTGATACAGTTTTTCGGTTATGAATGGTAAAAATGGAGCATATAATTGAAGGATACGAAGGCCAATCCAATAGAGCGTTTCTTTAGTTGCTTGGATTTCTTGCGGATTGTAGCTATCAGGATTAAACAATTGTCTTTTAATCAATTCGAGATAATTGTCGCAAAAATGATGCCAAAAAAATGAATCTATATGATTTAAAGCTAAACTAAATTCATTCTTTTCAAGCTCTGTCTCATATGCCTTGAAGGCTTCAGAGGCTTTGTGTAAAATCCATTCATTGATGGGATTATAGGGAGCAAACTCTTTTTTCGGTTCGAAGTTTTCTACATATTGTTCGATAAATCGGAACGCATTCCAAAGTTTCGTAACAAGTCTTTGTCCGATTTTTAATTGACTTTCAGAAAAGGAGACATCGGTTCCTAACGTTGCTGAAGCAGTCCAGAATCGAATTGCATCAGCTGACCATTGTGTGATTAATTTTTCCGGTGCTGGAATCGTATGTTCTTTTGATTTAGAAATTTTTTCTGCAGTTGAGCTGAGTACATGGCCAGAAATCACAACTGATTTCCATGGAATGATATTGTTATGTAAATATGCTTTAACAATTGTGTAAAAAGCCCAGGTTCTGATAATATCATGTGCTTGAGGGCGCATAGACATAGGTAAAAATTGTTCTGTTATCGCAGGTGAAAAAACATCAGTTGCTTCTGGGTGTAAAAGTGAATAGCAGATATAGGGTGTAAGAGAAGAAGTGTTCCAGGTGTCCATAATATCAGTATCAGGGATAATTTCTGAACTATGACATTTTGGGCATGTTTTACCAGGATAGGTTGTCTCTTGAGGATCGATTGGTAATTGATCTGTTGATGGGAGCAGAACCGAATCACATGAGGTGCAATACCAGACAGGAAATGGAATTCCATAGAAACGTTGGCGCGATAAGCACCAGTCCCAATTAAGATTTTCTACCCAGTTAATATAGCGCGATTTCATATAACCTGGATACCAATTTATATTTTGCGCAATATCTAAAAATTCTTTTTTGTGAGCTAAAATATTGAGAAACCATTGTGGCAAGATAATATATTCGATAGCATTTTTACAGCGTTCATGAACATTAACCGGATGTTTAATTTGCAATTGGTTGAGTAAAAGACCCTCTTTGTCGAGTAATTCTAAGATTTTTTTACGAGCGTCAAGTGTCTTGAGTCCTACTAACGGACCTGTTAATTCGGTCCATTTCCCATCGCGCCCAATAGATTGACGATAAGGTAATTTATATTGTTGATACCATTGAATGTCATTTTTATCGCCAAATGTGCAACACATAACAAGGCCAGTTCCTTTATCAATACTGACTTTTTCATCTGCAATAATCGGAACGGTATAATTGTAAATTGGAACGATGGCTTTTTTGCCTTTAAGTGTTTGATAACGTTGATCTTCAGGATTATATAATAAGGCGACACACGAAGGAATCAGTTCTGGCCTCGTGGTGCTTATCGTAAATGTTTTGCCATCTTCAGTTACAAAGACGATGTCATTAAAGGTAGTTTCAACTTCTTTATCATCAAGTTCTGCTTGAGCGACCGATGTTCGACAAAATGGGCAATAAAGAGCGGGCTCATTTTTGCGATAAATAAATCCTTTTTCATATAATTTGATAAAAGATTCTTGTGATATTTTGCGAACATTTTTTGAGATAGTCGAATACCACATTTTCCAATCAACGGAAAGTCCAGCTGATTGCCATAAAGCTTTGAAATTTTTTTCTGATTCAGCGGTCTCTTCTAGACAAACTTTTATAAATTCTGAGCGACCGATGCCAAAAGGGCTTACTTTTCGTTTTTTTTCAACAAATCGTTCAGTTGGTAAACCATTGTCATCAAATCCAAATGGATAAAAAACAGCAAAGCCTTTCATGCGTTTAAAACGAGCAATAAAATCGGCATGTGTATAAGAGAAAATATGTCCCACGTGAAGTGACCCTGAAATGGTTGGGGGGGGCGTATCGATGCTGAAGACTTTTTTACTATCGGGCTCAAATGAATAGGTATTCTCTTTTTGCCAAAGTTCTTTTATTTCTGGTTCAATTGTTTGATACGTATATTTTTTATCCATCATATTTTATTCAATCGCAAATCTTTTTTTATTATTTACTATACTATATATTCAGTTATTTGTCCTCTTGATCAATTTGTTGGATAATTTCGCGTGCAATATGTTTCATATGTGAGTCAGAGGAGCGCCCTATAAAATCATACAATAATAGTTGTGCCTCTCTACTTTTGCCGACCATATGTAATGCGCGTGCCTTATGAATTTTCATATGAGGGTAATCTTTTGATTCTTGTTCAAGTGATTGAATTAATTCTAAGGCTTGAGGAGCTTTTTGTAAGCGAATATAACATTCAGTTAAGTTGCATAAAATGCGAATATCATAAGGATTTCGTATTTTTAAAATTTCATAAAGTTCTTGAGCATGTTCATAATTAGTATTCATTAAATAGGCGTTTGCTAAGTTGAGAGTTGCTTCGTTATCGTCTGGTTTTAATTTTGACAGTAATTGATAGGCTGTAACAGCATCTGCATACTGTTTTAAATGCATACTGAGTTGTCCATATTCGGCTGTAGTATCGATATCATTGTCATAGTCAGCTTGCGTACAAGCACTTTTAAGGCATTCCCATGCTTCTTGTGCTTTGTTTTGCATTTTATAGAGTTTTGCTAAGTTATGAAAAGCTTTTCCATAATGTGGATTAATAGTTATAGCTTGTTTAAAACATTTTTCAGCTAAAAAAAGATCGCCAGTTTCTCGTAAATAAATACCAAGGTTATTGTATGAACGTGGTTGTCCTGGATTGATTTTGAGACTTGCTTTGAGCGTTTTAATAGCTAAATTAAAGTTATTTTGTAGGGCATAGGCAGCCGATAAATTGTTATAGGGATCTGGATAGGTAAATGGCTCTAATTGAATCGCTTTTTTAAAGCACCAAATGCCCGCCTTAATATCATTATTTTTTAATAAGTGAGTTCCATAATTATTGTAACCGCGTGCTTTTTGGGGAGATTTTGCTACGACATCACTCCAAAATGCGAGGCCTGATTTCCATACTTTGTTTCGCTGAAGAGTTATAAAACTTAAAGAGGTAAGTCCTGTAATAATAAGAAGGGCTGTTATAATTTTTTTTCTAAAAAGTGAATAATTTTTTGCCAGATAATAGTAGCCAAAGAAGAGAGCTAAACTTATTAAAAAAAGCCAACCGACTGAAGCAAGATAGGTTTTATAATCAGCCATCAGTTCTGTTGATGGCATAATAGTTGAACGAGGAGCCATGCAGATGAAAAACCATAAAAGGCTAAATGCGTAAAGGCTGATACGATTTTTTTTAAGTGCCCAGATGATCGTTCCTAGAATGGTTAAGAGTACTAAAAAGGGCAATATGCAATCAGGAGAATCAACGCCAGTACATATTTTCCAATCATAATCGATGCAAATGTTGAAAGGCCATAAATACATAGCCAAATAATGTAAAATTACTTTAAATTGTGAAATGAAAAATGGCCAGGGCGTAATCTTTTCTCCAGTTTGAGTAATGACGTTGCCAATGGTATTTGTATGTTCAATTTGCAAAGATAGAACAATGATAAAAAAGTTTTTTCCTAAAAGCCATAAATAGCAACCCCAAGTAGTTGCGGCTATTAAAGCGTCCATCCATATGCGTTTTTTAAATGATTGCCAATTGCCTTGAGCGATAAAAAACCAATCAACTAATGGAATAAGAAAAGGAAGAATGATTGTTATTTCTTTAGTTCCACAGGCAATAACTGATAAAGCTATGATCAAAGTTGCAGAAATAAATTTATTCAATTTTTGTGAAGTCGTGGCAAAAATGACGAAGCAGGTTATTATGGCCAGACAGAAAAGTGCAGAAATACCTTCTAGTTGTCCTTGAATAACATAGGAAACTGTTTGTGTTTGAACTGGATGTAAGAGAAAAAGAGCACTCGTAATGCCCGCAATGGTATAAGCATAGTTATGAAGAATAGTATCTTTTTTTCTTAATTTAAGAAGTTGTGAAATAAGAATATAGAGTAGTATTCCTGTTAGACAATGAAATATAATGTTTGAACGGCGATAAACAAAAGGTGAGAAGAGGCCCCATTTATAATGAATGGTATTGAGCCAATAACTAACCCAACGGGATGAACTAAAGAAAAGTTCTGAAAGTGTTTTATTCCTAATGCCATAAAAATTGATAATACTCGGTTCATCATCGAATTGAAAAGCATAATAAAGTGATGGAAAATAGGTGAGAAAGGTTATGATCGATAGCCCAATTGGAATAAAAATAGGCCAGATTTTTTTGATAATTTTATTCAATACTAATCCTTATGTTTTTAATTGTAATTGTACGTTAGTTGTCATTTTTCTCAAGCTGTGAAATAACCTCTTTGTGTGAGTTTGACCCTCCTGGCCTTTTATCCTAGACTTAACAGTGTAAAAATTGTTGAATAATTAAGGAATTTTAGTGATAAATTTAGAACTGATCGAAACTATTAAACTTTTACTAGCATTGGTTTTGGCTTATTTGGTGATTGCAAGTATAACAGGGGCTTTTCAAGCATGGGTTGCCGATAAAATGGGCGATAGTACGGCGCGTCAATTAGGAATGACGAGTTTAAACCCTTTTGTACATGTTGATCCAGTAAGTCTTATTATTATGCCTATTGGCTTTTTATTATTGAAAATAGTTATTGGTTTATCAAAGCCTATTCCTATCATGTGGCGTTATATTCATTCGCCATGGCGTCATCTCAAGCTTTTTTTTATTGCTATTTCTCAGGCGTTAGCTGTTTTAATTTTATTAATGTTGTTGGTGATTATACGAATTTTATTAAGTATTTTTGCCGCTAAGTTTGCTATGCCGGAACTTATATATGCTTTTCAATATGTTTTTGAATTAATCATTCTCTTTTCTGCTTGGTTTATACCATATCAATTGTTTTTAGCATTAACGCAAATTTTTTTTGTTGAACGAGGAATAGAAATAACTTCGTCCAAAAATTCTTTAATTCTTATTTTTTTACCTTTATTTGGCGCATTATTATGCCGTGATATATCACTCGCGTTTATTTGGTACTATACAATTATGATTACCAAGTGGTGTATTATTGGTTTGCGCTATTTTGTAACAATATAGGTTCATAATGAAAAAAAATATGTTTGAACAGATTATTCAAGATACAGCACAAGTTATTTCCCCAGAAGAGTTGAAGAAAAAACTTGCCTCAGATAAAAAATTAATTATTAAATTAGGCGTGGATCCAACGGCACCCGATTTACATTTGGGACACGCGGTTGTTCTTTCTGAATTGAAAAAATTCCAAGATTTGGGGCATCAAGTTGTCTTTCTTATTGGTGATTTTACGGCACGCATCGGTGATCCGAGTGGTCGTTCAAAAACAAGACCTCCATTAACGCAAGAAGATATTAAGCGAAATTTAACAACGTATATCGAGCAAGTTGGTCGCCTTTTAGATCCTCAAAAAATCAGTATTAGATTTAATTCTGAGTGGTTGGATAAATTAACTGCTGATGATTTTATTCATTTATGTAGCAAGATAACCGTTGCTCGTATTTTAGAACGTGATGATTTTCAAAAACGCTTACAAGAACAAGCACCGATCAGTTTGCATGAATTGTTATATCCCCTTATGCAAGCCTATGATTCAGTTGCGTTGCATGCTGACGTTGAATTAGGTGGCACTGATCAAACATTTAATTTGCTTTGTGGGCGGTTTTTACAAGAGCAATCGGGACAAGCGCCACAAGTTGTTATTACGATGCCGTTGTTAGAAGGTTTGGATGGCGTCAAAAAAATGTCTAAATCTTATAATAATTATATCGGTTTAACCGAAGAACCCGCACAAGTTTTTGGTAAGGTCATGTCAATTTCTGATGATTTAATGTGGCGTTATTATATTATTTTATTGGGTAAGACGACACAAGAAATTGAAGCAATGAAAACAAGTGGCGAACATCCAAAAGAGCTCAAGAAACAATTAGCTTATGGTATTTTAGAAAAGTTTTGGTCCAAAAAAGATGCTGAAGAAGGCAAAAAAAGCTTTGAAGCAGTTTTTGAACAAAAGGATTACAGTAAAGCTGAAGAAAAACCACTGCCAGACAAATCGCCGTTATGGATTGTCGATTTGTTAAGGCATCTAGGTGCTATTAAAACATCTTCAGAAGCTAAACGGTTAATTGAGTCAGGCGCCGTCTCTATTGATGGTGTTGCTATCACTGAATTTAAAGCTGAAGTTGCACCCGTAAAAGGCATGCAGATTAAAGTTGGTAAACACCGTATTTACCAATTAGTTTAATCCATTCCCAAATACTAATTGATTACAACTATTTGATGTTTATTAATTTAACCCAGCTTCCCAGCTGGACCGGGCAAGCGTGACGCTTGACCCATAACCGTTACTATTTTTGCAGCCGCAAAAATAGTAAGAAGCCATTCCTACGTTTGTATATAAATTTATTTTGCTTGATGGTGGTGGGATAGAGCAGGAAGAAAAAAGACTTTAACAGTGGCTTTTTAGCAATATTTAGATATGTCGAATACGGTGTCTGGCGTAAAATTGAAATCATCATCCCCTATTTTAAGTGTTTTTAAATGATTTAAATAACGATAGGGAATGGCGGCATCTCTGAGAGCGCCATCATCAAGAAGTAAGGTTTCTAAGAAGGGGATTAATCCACTGAGAGCTTTAAAAAATTTTTCATCAATATTTATGATATTTAAATTACGTAAATCAAGAGCAACAACATATTGAGAAATTTGATTATCGTCCCTTCTCATTCTTTCTACATAGACGCGATCAGTGAGATCAATGGGATTTTTTTCATTTAAAAGTTTGCCTAAGATATGTAAAACATAGCGATGATCGACTCGATAAGCAGGAGTAAGTAGGGCATCAAAAGCCTTTGAAGTTATCATAGTAAGGCATAGAATTAAAAAAAGTTTTTTCATAAAATTTTCCTTTTTATTTTGTTAAGTTTTCTTAGATCGAGTTAACGTTAAATAATAAATAATATCCGTTCGCCCAGAGGAACGAGCAACGCGAGTGTCTCGTCGGGTGCGAACTCGTTATATTCTTTAAAATAAGTATACAGTTTTTTTTATTTTCAACAACCGCTTTATGGTTTCATCTCTGGCGGAATTGGTAACTTGAAATTTGTCAAAATAAAGGGCGCAATATCTTTGAGTCCTTTGAGTGATAAGGCTATTTTTTTATCTTTGATCGATTGATTAACAAAGATAAATTCCACTGGATTATTTGTATGAGAAGTGACCGGTTGATTGCTTTTTTCATTCCACATCGTTTCTGCGTTGCCATGGTCAGCTGTAACATAGAGTGTTCCATTCATTTTTTCTACCACTTGTTCATAAAGCTTTTTAAGTTGACGATCAACAGATTCAACAGCTTTTACGGTAGCTTCAAAATCGCCGGAGTGGCCAACCATGTCTGGATTGGCATAATTAATAAGATAAAAATCATGTGGATCATGTTCTAAAGAATTGATAACCGTTTTAGTAATTTTATCTGCTTGCATTTCAGGAATATCTTTATAAGTCTCGGCTGTTATTGATGGAATAATGATACGATTTTCACGCGGATATTTTGTTTCGCGTCCAGCATTAAAAAAGTATGTTACATGTGCATATTTCTCTGTCTCAGCAATGGCAAACGTGGAAAAGTTATGTTCAGCTAAAATTTCCATCAATGTGTGTTTGATTGGTTCTGTTGGTAAGATCGATTCTGTTTTGATGTTTTTGGCATATTCGACTGGTGTGATAAAGAAGGCGAGATTAAGTTTTTTTATGGGAAATCTATTGAACGTTTGATCAACAAAAGCTTCAGTTAATTGGCGAGCACGATCAGGTCTAAAGTTGAAAAATAGAATGCCATCACCATCATTAACTATTTCATGGTTAAGTTGCGTTGGAGGAATAAATTCATCAGTAATATGATGATCATAATAGTAATTTAAAGCTGTTTGCCACGTAGTGAATTTGAGTGGCATCTTTTCAGTCAACATGTCATAGGCTTCTTTAGTTCGATCCCATTCTTGGTTACGGTCCATGGCATAAAAGCGTCCACAAATAGAAGCAATTTTTGCTTCAGGAATAGTTGCAATATGGTGATCAAGTTCTGTTAAATAGGTAGTTGCTGATTCTGGCGGAGTGTCACGTCCATCTAAGAAGGGGTGAATAATGATTTTTTTGATGTGATAGTTATGGGCAATCGTAATAAAAGCATATAAATGTTTAATATCGCTATGAACGCCGGCATCGGAAATAAGTCCTAAAAGATGCAGGCATTTGCCTGTTTGAGCGAGATAAGTAAAATAATTTTTTATAAGCGGTAAATGTTCGAGCTGTTTGCTATCGATAAGGTTATCAATTCTTCTAATGGGTTGTTCAATAATTCTGCCAGTTCCAATGGTTAAATGACCAACTTCAGAGTTTCCCATCATACCGGGACGAAGACCAACAGCAGTTCCTGCTGCTTGAATAATGGTATGAGGATAATGCTCTTTTAAATAATTGAGTGTTGGCGTTTTGGCTTGAGCAACGGCATTATATTTTTTTTCTTCTCTATAGCCAAGTCCATCGAGAATGGTTAGAACAGTT
>CAYPXP010000013.1:0-13737 GCA_964414965.1 uncultured Pseudomonadota bacterium | reverse complement strand
TATTACTACTTTTTTCTTGCTTATTACAGAAAAAAATTTAAGTTTTCTCGATACCCTTTTCGAGACTGTCTCTTCATTTTCGGTCTTAGGGATACCATCAGGCATCACTCCTCTTCTTTCTACTATTGGTAAATTATTTATTATGGCAAGTATGATGATTGGCCGAATTGGCACCTTAACACTTGTTCTTGCATTTGCTAATACTGCTGATGAAAAGGATTTTTCCTATCCAGAAGAGCGCGTTATGCTCAGTTAATTTAATATAAAAGAGGATAATATGAAATTTTGTATCATTGGCATTGGCCGTTTTGGATTACAATTAGCCAAAAGTTTAACTGAAAATGGCATCGAAGTGCTTGCCATTGATAACGATGCAGAACGCATTGATCTTATCAAAGATAAAGTCACACAAGCAGTTGTTATGAACGTCACTGATGAAGAATCTCTACGAGCTTTAGGCATCGAAGAAATGGATACGGTAATTATAGCCATTGGAAGAAATTTTGCTCATTCAGTAATACTAACCCGTATTTTAAAACGTGATCTGGGTATTGAACGTATAATCGTACGCTCTGTCAGTGCAATTCAGCGAGATATCCTTGAATTAGTTGGCGCCGATCAAGTTATTTTACCAGAACAAGAAGCTGCTATTAAATTAGCTGATGATTTGAGCTCTCCATTTATGGACGTTACTCATATTGGCCCACATTTCTCTATTGTCGCTATTGTTGCTTCAGAAGAATTTATTGATAAGACTATAGAGGAACTTGCCTTTGATGAGCATTACAATATTACTTGCATTGCTATTAAGCATGATGAAGAGACCATCATTCCTAAAAAAGATACAAAAATATACGACCACGACATTCTTTATTTTGCCGGAAATAATAAAGATGTGGAAAAGTTAATAAAATAATATGAATTAAAGTAAATTAATACTTATAAAAATTTGGTATTACTCATCTCCGTATGACTTATAAATATTCATTAAGGAATCAATAACAGAGAACCAATAAATAAAATGATTGAAAAGAAAATAATACGAACAACCATCCCTTTCCCCACGACTATCCCTAACACATACTATATAAAATTTATTGAGATAAACAAAAGAGTTCATTAAAATTCAATCAATTCACTTCATCTATACAGAGTTTTAAAATCTTAAACGTTAATCTTTTAACCCACGTCTCTCTGATTTAATCTCATTTCTGCGATTCACCCATTCGAACGAGGTTTAATGTCATATGAAATGCGAATTATCCCATCGCATTCTTTAATCTTTCGTATCACAATCTGCCCAATTTCAGATACATTTGTAACATGTGTACCACTGCAAGGACTGGAAAAATTATCTCCATAGCCTATTACATATATTGGTTTATTTTCTGGGAGATTGACCAAGAATGCACAACGGCGTATAAGCTGTTCGTTAGCCAACACCGTTTTTTTATCAATGGCGTGTGAAGTAACTACCATCCCATCTGCTATCCACAAATTACACAAATTTTCAATATCATTTTTCAATTTATCGATATCAACATTATGTAAACTGCCGGAATATTCAACATATGGACCATTAGGAAAATGATAACTTTTGCCCGGCAACCAATTTAAGCCCAGTTCATAAAAAGCTTTATCAAGCACATGACCAGCGGAATGTAATCTGCTATGTAACTTGCGCCGCTCCTTATCAAGCACGCAGCAAACCTCTTGCCCAATCTCAAATGCCACGCTTGAAAATATACCAAAATGTTTGACTATCCCATCAATAAGACGAACATCGTTTACATTAAATATAGTCTGATTATTTTGTATCGTTCCCCAATCACACGGTTGTCCACCGCCTTGAGGGTAGAAGATCGTTTGATCAAGCACAACAACATCTCGATCATTTTCTCTGAATACATTTATTACACGCGCTTGACAACTGTCCTTAGTGAAATCGTCCAAATATAATTTTTTTGTCTCAACCATAAAGTCTTTCCCTCTCTCTTTTTACTGAATTAGGTTAAAGAGATAATCACCACCGATCCTGTCAGTGATTCTGTTATAACAAAAAAGAGAGAAAATTAATCTTCTCTCTTTTTTCAACTTAATCAAAATATCTTAAATAGATTCGATACGGATCACGGTGAACGGTTGACGATGACCTTTTTTAACACGTGATTTATGACGTCGTTTAAATTTGAAAGCCACGACTTTTGCTGCTTTATCATGTTTTATGATAGATGCGTTAATAACGGCACCTTCAACTATTGGCTTACCAATCTCAAATTTCCCATCGCCTAATTTTCTAAAGAAAACATCTTTAAATGTTACTTTATCACCAGGCTCACCTTCAATTTTTTCTATGGCAACCGTTTTGCTTTCAATTGCTTGATATTGTTTGCCACCTGTTGCAAAAATGGCATAGCGTTCTGCAACTTCTTCAGCAACTTTTGCTATCTTCTTTTGTTCTGCTTTTTCGCCTACAGCTGCATCTTTTACGACTTTTTTTACTTCCGCTTTTGCTGAACCTTTTTTAGGTTTAGCGGTATCGGCTGTTGATTTTTTTGTTGTGATTTTCTTCTCCACCATCAAATGCACCTTCTTATTATCAGTTTGCATACATTTATTATTTTAACAGAATAATGAATTCTGTCCACTATATTATAATTTGCTTATTTTTCAAATTGTTAATTCTTTCTTTAACCGATAAAGTACCTCATGAGCTTCTCGTGGTGTAATGTTATCAACATCAATATTTTTGATTTTTTGGGCTAAACTCTCATAGATTTCATCATGGGATTCATTGATCTGGCGTTGCGCCGGAACATATAAACAATGATTATTTTTAGCCAATTCTTGTAAAATTTCTTGTGCCCGTTCAATTAATGAGCTTGGTAACTTGGCTAACTTTGCCACCTCCAAACCAAAACTTCCTTCCGCCGCACCTTTAATGATTTTATGCAAAAACAGAACCCCTGTGGCCCGTTGCTTGCTCGCTGCGTGATAATTAACGATGCCTGGCAAATCGTTCGCTAAAACGGTAAGTTCGTGGTAATGCGTTGCAAAAAGCGACCGTGCATGAACATGATGATACAAATATTCAACGACTGCCTGAGCAATAGCCAGTCCATCATAAGTACTTGTTCCACGCCCTACCTCATCTAAAATTACCAAGCTGCGCTGTGTAGCCTGAATACAAATTGAAGCGGTCTCTTCCATTTCAACTAAAAAGGTGCTTTT
Source organism: uncultured Pseudomonadota bacterium (assembly GCA_964414965.1). Lineage (GTDB taxonomy): Bacteria > Babelota > Babeliae > Babelales > UBA12409 > UBA12409. The sequence goes on along the minus strand of CAYPXP010000013.1, from coordinate 10,506 downwards.
ACCTTCAGCCAAATTGTCACCTGCTCCCACACGAGTAAAAATACGATCTAATAATGGCAATTGTGCTGACTCTGCTGGAATAAAAGAACCACATTGCGCCATCAAACAGAGTAACGCTACTTGCCGCAAATAGGTCGATTTTCCACCCATATTAGGGCCGGTAACCACCCATAACAATTCGTCATCAGTTAAACGAGTATCATTAGGAATAAATTCATGTCCCAACGTTTTGCTAATAACTGGATGTTTACCATTTTTTATAATGATATCTTGATGATCATGAAATACCGGACGAATGTAATTATGATCATACGCGGTTAATGCAAGGCCAATTAATGCATCAATATGGGCTAATGCATATGAAAAAGTACGCAAAGATGACAGTTGAGCTTTCACATCATTTTCTATGCGTTCATAAATTTGTTTCTCAATAAAGGTAATTTCTGTGCGCGCCTTGAGTAATTGATGTTCCAAATCGCGCAATTCTGGAGTAGTGAAACGTTCTTTATTTATTAATGATTGCTGCCGTTTATAATGATCGGGCACCAAATGAAAATTTGATTTGGTAATTTCTATATAATATCCCTGAACATGATTATATCTAATTTTTAATGAAGAAATTCCTGTCTGTTCTTGTTCTTGTTGTTCCATTGCAACAATTTTATCATGTGCATGAGCAAGCAAATCTCGCAACTCATCAAGTTGTTGATCAAAACGAGGCTTAATCAACCACTCTTTTGTGTTGTCATCATTTAATGAAGCTCGCAACAGCGTATATAAACTATCAAAATCTTCTATGGACTCATTAATACGATGCAACAAAGCGCTCTCCCCAAACTTATTAAAAAGTCTCTTTAATAAAGGACCTTTTTCTAGCGCATTCATAAGCTGAAGATAATCGTTCAGATGAGCGCGCCTAAGTGCAATGCGACCAACAACTCGCTCTAGATCTCCCACATCATGTAAAATGTCTACCAGCTGTTGCGTATAGGCAATCTCGTGCACCAGTTCTTCTACCGCGTCAAGACGATGATTAATTTGCTTGGCATTAATCAATGGACTTAATAGCCACTTTTTGATCATGCGCGACCCCATAGATGTAACTGCGCGATCCAAAATACTAAATAACGTATGCTTTACGCTCCCATCTTGATTGTTTTTTATTAATTCTAAATTACGTTGTGTAGCTGCATCCACAATTAAAAAATCATCGACTTTATACAAAACAAGATGTTTATACTGATCAAGTGCACTTTCTTGGTTTTTCTTTAAATATAAGTAAAAACGTTCTAATGCAGATGACAACGGCATAACGCGAGAAATAATTGTTCGTTCTTCAGAAGGAAATAAGCTCAACCAATTTTGAAAATCACTGATTGCTGGTTGAACTGGCTCACTTAATGCAAATCCCAAACTCTTTAATAATGCCTGCCATTTTTTAATGCCACTAGAACCATCCAAAATAATTTCATCAGGCATATAACGATTCAATTGTGTTTCAAGGGACCGCCAATCATCAGTCTTTACCATGGTTGCATACAATTGACCTGTTAATAACTCACCAAAGACTAGTACCGCAACATCTTCAGCAATAAACAAAGAACATAAATAGGACGCTTTTTTATCATCAAGTAACTTTGCATCAGTTAATGTTCCTGGTGTCAGAACACGCGTAACGCCTCGTTTAACTACACTTCCTGGTTTAGGTTCTTCTAATTGATCACAAATGGCAACATGAAAACCTGCTTTAACTAATTTAACCAGATGATGATCAAGTGCATGAACGGGAACACCGCACAACGGAATTGGTTTTCCATCATGCATTCCACGACGCGTCAAGGCAATTCCTAAAACAGCCGCCGCTTGTTTTGCCTGTTCAAAAAAGAGTTCATAGAAATCACCTACCTGGAAAAAAATCAACGGTTCAGGATACTGTTCACGTATTTGAACATACTGTTGCATCAATGGTGTCAACTTCTCCATCGTCATAGACGTCTATCCTTTTTTCTTAAATTCTCCTACGAGTGGAACTATCTCTCCATAATTTGCAAAAAGACCACCCTTAACTGGTAAATTTAAATATTTAGGAAACATAACCTGCTCAAACAGGCGAACTGCTGCTACAAAATCTTCCTGTGAACCATAACGAACCATAAGCTCGTCTTCAGGACCTTTAAGATTCATATGCAATGTAGCCAATGCTTGTATAACTAAACCGATCGTTTCAGCAGAAAGCATCGTTAGTTTTGGGTTTTTCTTGCTTCGATTTTCAAGACAAAACGTATTCCAGGCTCTATTTTCATCTAAATAATTAACAAGAGCTGTTATGGGTACAAATAATGAGGCAGCTTCATTGCCATAACGTTCTATATATTCAAATTTCTTAAAATTTTCTAACCATCGACGAACATATGACGATTTTTTAGAATTACGCTTTGAAGACAAACCAAACTGTCGAAACTCTTCCATAAGAGCCGGCGCTTCTTCACTCATTTTATTATGACGATAACGCAATAAATAATATACGCCTTTATATTTTTTGATTAAAAAAGCATTTTTATATGATTCAATCAATTCAGGTAATACCAAACCAGTCAAATGGCTATACCATTTTGCTCGCGCCTCTTTTACGATGGCATCAATTAATGATTGATCAAGATCATACGAGGTTAATGGTCGAATTACTTCTAATTTTAAATCATTTTCAAGCGTTGCCGTACGCATATCATTCGAAAACTCTTTTATCTCTTCACCAAGTTGTATCCATAGTTCACGGACTGTTGCATCTGGATGCATTTGTGCAGCTAATGAACGAACCATTTCACTCAACTGTGCAAATCGATCCACTGAAAAACGAGAGACCGCTTCATAAAATTTGCTAAATTCATAATATTTAATTGTCTGTTCTTCTTGCTCAATTCGTTTACGCAATAAACACAAAATTTCATTTAATTGATCTTTATGATTGCGATATAAATCATCTATTTTTAAGCGAAGACGTTTAAAAACCTGGTCGGTTGTCAATGCTATCAGATCTTCTTTAGATGCTTGCATAATGGCATCATGAATTACCCAACGCAACAATGACTCCAAAAAGAGACTTCGTTCAAATTGATCTTTGTGCTCAAAAAACAATGGATACAATTCATGATAGTGTGAAAAAGAACGATATATACTTTTTTCTAATAAAAATTCATCTTGATAAAATGTCTTTAATTGCTGCAATAAATAATTTATACGAACCGTCTCTCGCGATGCGCGAGGATACATACTCAAAAAATCAACAAAGACAACCTGTTCAACACCGGCCTTAGCCAATTGATCAGCTAAATCTTTCATAAAATGATCATAACTCATGGGAATTGAAAGCCCTTTATCAAAGATCATTAATTCAGGTTCTTTAATTTTCAATCCTTGCGAATGAACTTCGTCAAAAGATACTAAAACGCGCATTTGGCGAGGGTCACGACTATTAACTACCATATGATACCCATTACAACAAAATGGTCGCCAAAACGTTTCAGCCTGCAACGTAACAACATTTTTAATGAATTGATCTTCTGGCGTTTTTACGACCGTATCAATCGTAATTTCCTCTTTTTTTTGTTCGAAATTAATAAAAATTTCTTGAAAGTGTTCGATAAGATACTGTTGAAATGCTTGCAAATCTTTAGGCGTAAAGTTTTTATAAAATCCAATATCAATATAGACATGCCCATCCGGCTTAGCACAATAATGGCTAATTTGAGCTGGAAGATCTGCAATAATCACCGCATCATTCACCTCATACAAAGTAGCCCGCTGAGACGACGCATTGCTCACATGTTCATACTGTTCAAAATCGGTTCCATATTTAAGCCAATTGCAAATGTTGCCTAATAAGGTACTTTTACCAACACCGTCAACAAAACTCCAAAAAATATACGCTGTTTTCTGGCCATTAATCGGCTTAACTTCATCTAAAAATCGTTTTACAAACGCTTGTGCATTTACCGTAACTTCAACTGGTTGTCGTTCAGTAACTTCAATCGGATATGTAATATCAGGGCCGACAAAAAGTTTATGTATCGAAATATCATTCTCAGCTAAATGCTTGGTATAATAGAGTGAAAACAAAATATCTTGTGTTGCAAAATGACTTCCCTGAACATTTTTACATTCAGATTCATAGATCGATTTTATAAAACCCATTGTGTAATTAAATATCTGTTTAATATTGGACTCACGAATATGTTTTTCCATACCGGCTTGGTAACTCAAAATAGTATCATACCACTGTCCAAATGAATGTTTTTGTAAAATTTCAGTGCCATTATTGAAAAGTTCTACCGTATCACGTCCAATATGTTCTACTAATGATTGTTGCGGTGAAACAGTTTTAAAGAGATAACCGGTTAAAAATCCAAATACATTTCCAGGGGCAAATTCCCAGCCACTTTCAGTCTTGGTTACTGCCTCATCTTCCAAATGCTTATTAGATAAACAATTAAAATAGGTCGGAATAGCATTTTGTTCATACCCCATAATAAGTAAACGTTGAGCTAACGTAAATTGGCGCTCTTTCAAATAATTTTCCAACTTACTTAATGAATCCTGCGTCTTCTGGAGTAAATAGGGATGATACTCTCGCGAAAAGCGACTTTCAGGATTAAAAGAATATCCTTCAATAAAACTTTTCGAAAAAGGAACAAGCCCCTCATCAGCACCTAAAAAGAAAATAGAAAATATAAAGAAGTATCTACAGTTGCAACACATGTTCTAATCCAAGACGTTTTAAAAATTCTGAAAAAACCATCTCTAATAATGATTCAATACGATTATAATGATAGGCCATCTTATGAGCATAGACTTCTGATGCTTGTTTAGTCTTATGTAAACAGACCTGATAAATATAGGTCATTTCCTCTTTATGTTTCATAATTTGCAAAAGATGTGAAGAATCTAACTCTTGTTCTTGATATACATAATTTAGTTTTTTAAGCATGACGTTAGCCAATTGTTCAAAGAAGAACATATAAAATGTAAAATAAGCTTCAGGCGCAGATTGACAAACAGCTTCTTGCAATTGAGTATAACGCTTCTTTAATCGTAACGGTTTCTTATTTTTTTCGTCCTTTTTCTCAACGATTAGATCACGTTCGCCATCATAATAATGGGAGACTAAAAATTTATGATATTTTTGACATTCAGTTATCCACTCAACGTCAACACTTTCCCGATTATAACGATCAAAATTACCAAAAAACGCTTTCATCCGTTGAACATACGTCTCATTATTATCATGGGCATAAAACCAACGCATTCGCTCACTGCTCAGTAATCCAACTAATTGTTGCCAGGCCACAATAAATTCAGGCAATGTCATTTCTTCAAAATTCTTACAAATCCAATCAGCATCACAATAATAATGCTGAATACGATACATAAATTTATTTGCAGAAACATCAGGACTAGCACCTAATAACGGTGTGCTACAAAATAACGTCAACAAGAAGAAAATCGTTTTCATCATTATTCCAAAATTGAATTTCTATCTAAAATGGCACACATATGTTGGATCGCATTAGCATATTCATATACGGCTGCCAACAAACCACATGACCGATTTGAATCTTTAGTAGAATTTATTAAAGAGGACAGATTTCGAGAAAAACGTTGCGTTGTCGAAAGTATATCATCACGCAACGAAATCAATTGATTTTGCTCAAAAACTTCAACATCTTGAACCTTTTCTAGACGAATCTTGATAAATGCCAAACAATATACTAATGAATCAATAATCATATTCCATTGTCGAACAAAAAGATCTTCATAAGAAATACTATCCAATTTATCCAAAGTAATGCGACGCTCAGCAATCAATCGTAATTTAATCAACTCATCAAAACTTGATAATTGTTGTTGCTCGCCAGAAGCATAAACTGCGACCAGTTGCTCATTGCAATGAATGGTAACATTCTGTAATAATGAAAATTGAGCCGAACGAGGATCTAAAACCGCACTGCAATATTTTAATTGTACAAATTGTTCATTCAGCCTCAAATAATTATTTAAAAGCCAATCCCAATTAAACGTTACATAAAATTTATTATAGGCACTTAAAAGAGAGGTAAAATAATTTTGAGCTACTGACAACACAAAGGTAGTAACCAACAATGAAGGAACGCCTTTTATCCCGCTTACGCAACTATCTTTAATCCCTTGATAAGCCCACTTAAACCATCCTTGTTTAGGAGTAGTATCACTCGTCGTAGACGTAGATTTAGTTTCGAGCTCAGCTTCCCCATTTTTTGATTCATTATGTGATGCTGAAACATTACTACTAGATCGCCACCAACGATACGTAAGTGTGCCACCAACAGCAATAGCTACACAAGTGGCAACAAATTGTTTACGTTCGCGTCTTTCAATAAAATCTTTTAATGAACAAGCAGCTTGATCAATAGCTGCTTGTTCTATCTGTTTCAATTCATATGATTTTAATGTACATCCCAAAAGGATGAGTAACCACCACTGTTTATTCATCTTAAAACCCTGTTAATTGTAAGGCAACGCCCCACCTAATCCTAAACCACCTTGACCAAAATTAGCCGCAGCTTGTCCAGGTTTACCAAGTTTTTGCAAATCATTCGCTTCGCCCAAATCAATAATACGCGCAATTTGTATTAACGTTTCACTCGCATTTTTGCTAATAAATTCAAATTCATCTTTCAAGCGAGCAATATCACTCTCTTCTTTAATTTGATCGCAAAGTTGACTCATATGACCTAAATAACTGATCATCGTCTCGGTTAAATGAACAACCATGTCACGATCAACATCAGATAATGTATCAATTAATTGCATAGTTTTTTGAGATTTCATCCAATGATACATTCGAGCAATAACTAAAGCTCCAACCACACCCTTAACAATGCGATCTTTATACACAGCTGCCTTGCGTTGAGCAATCTTTTGATCTATTTTTTCAATATTTTTGGTACAAGATTGTCTTTCTGAACTTGCTTGCTCAAAAGTATCTTTTAAATCTTTATTAGTATAAGATTCAATATTTTGAACAATATTTCGCGCAGCCTCATTCGAAGTGATTGTCACATCTTTTACTGCTTTTACACATGATTCTCCAACCAATGCGGCCTCTTTTAAAGTTTTATGCTTTCGATCAATATAAGACTGACGCTTTTCTTTCAAACTTTTTTTGCTTGGTATCATCAACCAGTTCAACCCTAAGTACCCGGCTCCAAATACAGCAGCCATATCTAACGTGCGATTAACAATACTCTTATCCTGATGCTTATAATCTATTTTGTAATAATTAATACGTGATTCAAGATCATGCTTAATATATTCAATATCTCTCTTAAGCGCACTAATACCATACGCCGCTTCAAAAACACCTTTATTTTTTTCATCTTTTTGCTGTTCAAGCACATGAGCGCGGACAACACGCGCACCTTTGGCAACATTGCTAATATGCGTATTAATACTACGTTCTAAAATCCAACGCCATCCAAATAGTTCACGCGCATCAAATCCCTTGTAACCATGCAAACGCATCATACAATATTTATACCACGCGTTAACGCCACTCCGACATTGATCAATAGAAGAAACTATAGTTTTACTTAAAGTAAGCTTACTCACATCATTGATAGCGCCGATTACACCAAGTTGGACACCGGTTATCATCGACTCTGTAAATGTCTGTTTTTTACCTTGAATAGCATTATTATTTAGAGCATTATATTGAAATTGATGTAAGGCCAAGTCATTAAGATCAATGCCATTAGCACCTTGCAAAGCCAAAAAACCAGTCCCTAAGGACACCAAAGATATCCTAACAAATTTTTTCAACAAACCGTGTTTCATAAAAATGCGCTCCTAATAAAAAAAATGGGCTTAAATAAAAGAAAGTTCAGCTTTTAGTATACTAAAAAATTATTTTTTGGCAAAAGGGACATTTTATGATCAGAAATATAAAACGATGGCAACTGGACCATCATTAAGTAGAAAAATTTTCATATGAGCACCAAAAAACCGATCTGAATCTTTTTGGAATAATTCTGTTCTAACCGCTCAATAAAGAAATTTTAAAACTGATCTGCTTGTTCTGGTGCTACAGCCTCGTTAAATAATGGAGCCGATTCCACTTACTGTAATTAAAAAGCCCCGAATAATTTCGGGGCTTAATTTTATGAAGAGACACTTTTTCGTACACCGATCAGCGCATCCTAAATATAGTGACTCCCCTCGCCCTCAATCTGGCAGATAAGTCATTCACCAGAGATACTTGTTGCCAAGGATTGTTCTCTATACTAATGAGGATCAGACTACCTAACCTATCGAAAAATTCTGGTAAATCTTCCAATCGGTTATTGGATATGCGAAACACCTCAAGATTGTTCAAGTTACCAAGAGATTCTGACAAATATTCCAATTGATTATTGGATGCGTCAAATACCTTCAGATTGTTCAAGTTACTAAGAGATTCTGGCAAATCTCTTAATCGGTTACGAAATACTTTAAGCTCCCGTAAATTTCCTAAGTTACCCAGAGATTCTGGCAAAACTGCTAACCGGTTATGAGATACATTAAGCTTCCGTAAGTTTCCTAAGTTACCCAAAGATTCTGGCAAAACTGTTAATTGGTTACGAGATAAATCAAGTGTCTCTAGATCTGGTACTATCTCAATAAGCCGTGTAAAAAATGAATTCAAATCTTCTTGACTGAGTTGACTTAAGTTCAAGTTTGATAAATTTAAGCGCTTATCGCCCCTGCCATACCTATCAACAATAGATGGCTGGCCTGGCAAAGTGTTAAAAAGCTCCTGTAAGCGAATCTGATCTTGGTGCTGAAGTACTACTGGTTGAGGTTGAACAGCTGGAGCTACAGGCTCAGTAAGGAGCGGGATATCAACCACTCTATCAAAAGTAAGTTCTCCTTCGGGTGATGTTATCTGATAATAATAAATTTTGTTTATCGGCAACCGATTAAGGGGATTTAAGACGTTCCCAAGAACATCTTTCTGCCACTGTTCAATGGAAGAGGCATCAAAATAATGTATATACTGCCGTGGACTTTCAGGACTTTGAGTAAAAACTTCAGCAAGCACAAATGGTTTTTCTTCAGAAGCCTCCTGGAGTAATTCTTCAAATGTAGTCTGGACGATCGCTTCCTCTTCTTGCAAATCAAGAAATCTTGGTTCTTCACCTTCGGGAACAGGTAGCCTTTTTCCTAATGCTGCTTCTTTCATGCTGGTTTCTAATCGTGACTTTTCTTCTTTTAAAAGACGCTCTAAATCGTCCAGTCTATCTTGAGGCACCATACGATGAGTTAAGTTGCGAAGAATATTAATTTGCTTTTCAGCCTGATCAAACTGCCTTTGCTCAATAAGCACAGGAATGCTTTTCCAAATTTCATATTGCTCTTTGGCAGGCAATCGATCCATTGCCACTAACGCGTTTACTACGAATACAAGAACCAACAATAACTTTACCATCATAACCTCCTCTTAAAACTAACTCCTAAATAGAATGACAAAAACTAAATAAAATAATCAACAGTTTACACCAATCTCATAAGATATATGTATAGTTATTAAACCTTTAAGCAAAAGGCTGCCTTTCTAGTTTCAGAATACAATTTCTAGGCAATTTTTCTCAGATATCATAGACTAAAGAAAAATAACTATTGGAATGCTATGAAAGAATTAAAATCAAGATACGAAACAACAAAAAAAGCTATTGAAAGTTTTAATGTTGCTATAGAAAAACTAGATAACACAAAACTGCTATCAGAAGAAGATTATCGAACACTTCGTGACTCTGCAATTAAACGTTTTGAAATTTCAGTCGATACATTATGGAAATATTTAAAAATCTATTTGGAAGTTCAAAAAGGCGTTGTACATAATTCACCTAAACCGGTATTTCGGGAATGTTTACGCACAAATATCTTATCTGACAAAGATACAAAAACTGCTCTTGAAATGATCGATGCTCGTAATATGACTTCGCATATTTATAAAGAAGAAATTGCTGAAGAAATTAGCAACAAATTACTCTTATATGCAATCTTAATGAAAAAGCTAATTTCAACAACCAAACCAGAATAAAAGATTGTTCATGATCAAAGATGAATACAAAGAAAAATTAATAGAAATAATTAATAAGCATCTACCTACAACAAAAATTTATCTTTATGGCTCACGAGCACGAGGTGATCACGCAGAAGGCTCTGATATCGATTTAGCAATTGACATGGGCTCACCAATAGATTTTACTACGCTAGGAACTATTAAAGAAAAGATCGAAGAATCAACTATTCCGCTTTTTGTTGATGTGATAGATGTTAATGTGAGTTCTTCCGACTTTATCGCTTCAATCAAAAAAGACTGGATTAAATGGCAATAAAAACTATTTCTTATAATCTAACGTGAACTCGGTCTAAGAAAACTTAACAAAACGCAAGTTCAGTAAATACTAATATCTGATAAGTGTTTATATC
>CAYPXP010000012.1:0-13750 GCA_964414965.1 uncultured Pseudomonadota bacterium | reverse complement strand
AAAACAACATTGTTCGTTCCTCATACTCATGAAACACGAAAAAAATGGGTGAGCGGCTCATTTGAAAAAACACCTGAAGATTGCTTAAGAGCTGGCGTGGATGCAATAGAATACTTTGGTAAGCCTATTGTAGGATATAGTTTATCGCCTTTATTTAGCGAACAGGATTATGAGTCTTTATTAATTGAGCTTGAAAAATCAGAACATGTTTTTACAGCGCATCCTTCTTCTGGCTTTAATTATGCTCAACAAATGGGTATTATTAATCGACTTAAACAGATGCGACCTTCTCTAAATAAAAAAATTATTGATATAAGTTCACTGGTTGCTCAGTTGCGCAGAAACAAAGATAAGCATGAGATTACCGAGCTTTTTAACGCGATTAAAATAACTACCGATGCCTTGGTTTCTGTGAGCGAGTTGATTCATCCTAATATTACCGAACGTGATATTAAAGCTGGAATTGCGTATGTAATGAATTTTTCTGGCGTTCAAGAGGCTTTTCCAACTATTGTTGGTACAGGTAAAAACGCGACAATTTTGCATTATGGTGCTCATGACGCAACGTTGAAGAAGAACGAGCTCGTTATTATTGATTGTGGGGCTTGTTGCAACCATTATTGCGCAGATTTAACCAGAACGTTTCCGGTTTCAGGTAAATTTAATAAACGTCAACGGGAGTTATATGGATTGGTATTAGAATGCCAAGACCTTGTTGCTTCAAAGGCTCGTCCCGGGATTTGGTTAAATAATAAAGAAAAGCCAACTGAGTCACTCTACCATATAGCTGTTGATTTCTTTTCTCAAAAAGGATACGAAAAATACTTTGTTCACGGCATAGGGCATTTTTTAGGTCTAGATGCGCATGATGTTGGTAATTATGCAGTTCCTTTGCAAGAAGGTGATGTTATAACCTTGGAACCCGGGCTTTATATTCCTGAAGAAGAGATAGGTATTCGGATAGAAGACAATTACTGGATTATTAAGGATGGCGCGCATTGTCTGAGCGAAGAGATGCCTAAAGCGATTGAAGATATTGAAGAATTACTTATTCAAACCAAATAATCAAAAGGGGTCGGTGCTTTCACACCGACCCAAGTAAGAGGTCTAATGGTTAATGGAGACCATAATTAAACCACTACTTCTATATTAATCGTACAAAATTCTACTATTTAAATGCAATAGTTTCTATGAGAAATAAACCATTTGTTTAAATTTTTGAAAAGCGGTGATTATTGCTTCAATTTTATTCTCGCATTTCTTATTTTTTGTTTTTTATAAGGGCATATATTTTGTGATTGAGAGTTAATAAAGCTATTGAGGCTCCCAAGCCAATCAACATACAAATAAGGCCATTGATCGTTGAGCCATTAACTTTTAAAAATCCTGAAAAAATAAAAGAAATACTTGTGCCAATAATGATAGGCAATAAGTACCAGGCCTGGGTTTTTGCATGATCTAATTGATAACAGCCAGTGCTTGTTGCTGTCATGGTGACTGGATCTGAGATAGGAGACAATTGTGTTCCTGCCAATGCGCCAGAGATAACGGCGCCAATTGTTGGAAGTAATACATAGACATCTTGAAGTGGAGCTGCATGAACCAATCCTGAGAGTGAGCTGATCATCGGAATACTTATAGGAAACATGATGCCAATGGTGCCCCAGGACGATCCTGTTCCAAAAGCTATGGCCGTTGAAAGCAAGAATATAATAACTGGAAGCCAATGGAGATTGATGTAAGGTAAGATTAACTGTGCTAAATAGTTTCCAGTATGTAATTGCTTATTAAGTAGACTGCTAAAAAGAAGAACGGAAAAGAGAATGATAACAGATGAATACATTAAATAGATGCCTTGAAAACTGAGTGAAAATAGGTTTTCAAGTCTTACGGTTTTTTTTATAAGTGCAGATATTAAGGCGATTATAAGCGAAATAATACTTGACCAGAAGAGTGCCAACATAATATTTGCTTCGCGAAATGATGTAAATAGGGTATTAGTTCCTCCAAAGAGATAATAATGACCAGTCCAAGGAATGGCTATCAATGTACTGACAATGAGACTTATGATGGGAATGAGAAGATCACTGACATAGGTTCTCTTATTGAATTGTTGCACTTTGATTTTTTTAAAACGAGCCTCTTTTCCTCCATAAAGGTTGCCGGTTTCAGTAGCTATTTTTTCATGCTCATACATAGGTCCATATGAGATTCGTTTACGAACGATATACCATGCACTTAAGATGAGAATTAATGAATAAAATATAAAAGGAATTGCTTTTAAATAGGTATAAAAAGGATCAGCGCTTACAATGACATTGTGTCCGATTTGAAACATGCCTCCAGGAAATTGAATTTGATGATGAATATATTTAGAAAAACCAAGGTTAACGCCACCTTCTTTTAATTCCTTGACAATTAATGCGATCCAACTTGATACGGGAATAAGAACAAGCAGTGGTGATGCCATGATATTTATTAAAAAGGCTATTTTTGTACGAGGAATTTTAAATTTGTCAGAGAGTGGTTGCATTAAACAGCCCATAGTGAGCACATTGAGATAATCATCAAACCAAAATACAAGAGATAGTAACAGAGAGGCTGACTCAGTTTTTTTTGCATTCTTTAATCGTTTTTTAACAAAATTACCAAAAGCACAGGAGCCTCCGGTAAAAGTTATAAGGGCAATGATTATCCCTAAGATAAAGAGGAATCCGTACATATATTTAAAATCAGGATCTATGACCTTATTTTTTATAAATATAATGAGTAAATCAAAAGCTTTGACAAGAGAAAAGTTTGTGCCAATTAATGCGGCACTTACAATGCCGATCCAGGCGGATAAAAGAAGATTGCGACTAAAAAAGGCAGTGGTTAAAAGTATCACCGGGGGAAGAAAGACAAGCCAACTTTGCATAGAGTAATCCTATGATTTTTATCTATTATACATTTCTTAACCATTAGTTTATCGTTGATTGGCTATAATCACAAGGATTTGCGTAATTTTAACGCAATAATAGTTGACGAAAAAGCTGCTTTCCATTACATTAATTAAGTGTCCCGTTCATTATAATGAAAAAATTTTAGCTATTGGATTTAATTTATGAGTATGAATCGTGCTTTTTATTTGCGTAAAGAAGATGAGAATCCAAAATGGGTAGTTGTCGATGCTACTGATAAGGTTTTGGGTCGCTTAGCAACAGAAGTTGCGTTTATTTTACGTGGCAAAAATAAATCTACCTATACCCCTCAATCCGATGCGGGTGATTATGTGGTTATTATTAATGCTGATAAAATTAAATTAACCGGTGATAAAGAAACACAAAAAATGTATATCTCTTATTCAGGCTGGATGGGTGGTAGAAAAGAAGTTTCTTTAGAAAAAATGCGTGAGAAGCACCCAACATTTATTATTGAACATGCTGTTAAAGGTATGTTGCCCAAAAATAAGTTAGCTCGTCAGCAAATAAAAAAATTGAAAGTTTACACTGGTTCTGAACATCCTCACAAGGCTCAAGTAAGTACCAAGTAATTGATTTAAATTATCTAAATAAAAAGGCCAGGAAAAAATTCCCGGCCTTTTTATTTAGATATCGTTTTATTCTTTAAGCATTTTCTGCTGATAAAATTTCAAAATTGAAAACTTTAGCTATTTTTTCAGAACCCCATGAGCCATTAAGAGCAAGTGTTGTTTGTCCAGGCTTTAGAGCTGTAAAGGTAAATTCTCTTTTGTTTGAACCTCCGATCAAACCTTTTTTAGCTCGAATTTCTTTCTTTTCAACTTTGATATATTCGTTACCGTTTAAGCGATCCCATTCGTATGAATGACGCGTGCTACCACTGGTGGTTGGAGCAGTGTATGTGTATGTATCGCCAACTGGAAGCGTTATATCTGTGGTCTCTACGGTGATAACAGCTGTTGGTTTTTGATCCATAGCATTTATACCAGTAGCCAGTAAAAGCAAGAGTGCTAATTTTTTCATGATTTCTCCTTTTCATTTTTAATAAAACCACTCAATTTTAGTATCTATTATATATAGTCTATTTGTCAAGTCTTTATTGGCTTTTGAGTCGACGGTGTTGTTTGTGGGTTTTAGGCTTATCACTTGATTCTTTGAGCTTATTGTCTGTATTGACGCTTGATTTTTAATGTATCCTTGAAAAATAAATTATTTTTTATCATTATTAGTAATGATAAGTTAATGGGGGTTAATGATGAAGAAAAATTTAATTATTATTTTTTGTTTATTTACTTTTATAAGTTGTTTATCTCAAAATGAATATCGTCGTGTTGTGGTTGTGGGTGGAGGATTGGCAGGACTTTCAGCTGCAATTGAAGCCTATCGACATGGTGCAACGGTTTTGTTGTTGGATAAAGAACAGGATATTGGTGGTAATTCAAAAAAGGCTTCAAGTGGAATGAATGCAGTATCTACACCGCCACAAATAAAAGAAAAAGTTAATGATACCATTTCATCATTTATGTCGGATACCATAAAGTCAGGCAGTGGTTATTCCAATGAAAAATTAGTAGATGTTCTTGCAAGAGAGTCGAATACAGCCTGGAAATTTTTGTCTGATTTAGGAGTTAATTTAGATGTGGTTTCAAAAACAGGTGGTCATTCGATGGCTCGAACACATCGCGCAGAACAGAAAGATAAAAAATTTGTTACCAATATTGGGATGGATATCATTGGCGCTCTTTCGCAATTTATTAAAGCGTGTGCACCCAAAATTACTATTGTAAATAATGCCAATGTTTCAAAGATTATGCATGATGCCTCAGGAGTTGTTAAAGGAGTTGTTTATGTAAAGGGCAACTATTCTTATGAAGTGGTTACTGATGCTGTTATTTTAGCAACTGGTGGTTATTGTGGAAGAACAGATAAAAAAAGTCTTTTGGCTGAATGTCGTCCTGATTTGATTACGCTAGGTACGACAAATGGAAATTGTGCTAGTGGTGATGGTATTAGATTGGCAGCTGAATTAGGGGCTGAGTTGGTTGATATGGAAAAAGTTCAGATTCATCCTACCGGTTTTATTCATCCTCATAATCCCAACGAATTACGCAAATTTTTAGCGCCTGAAAGTTTGCGTGCTGTTGGTGGTATTTTATTGAATCACGAAGGAAAACGTTTTACTAACGAATTGGGCAAGCGTGACATGGTTACCAATGATATTTTACGTTGTTGTTCGCCTTATTGTGCTTATGGCGAACAAGGACCGATTGCTGCCTATTTAATTCTCAATGAAGCAGGAGCGCAACTTTTTCAGAAAAGTGTTTTAGACTTTTATATTCGGCGAGGTTTTGTGCAACAGGTAGCAAATGCGCATGTTCTTGCACAATATATAGGTGCTTCTTCATCCATGGTCAATGAAGCGTTTATGAAGTATAATGAAGCACAAAAAATCGGCCACGATGAATTTGAAAAGCAGACGTTTCCAATTACCTTTAGTTTGAATGAACCCTTGTATGTTATGATTATTACGCCTTGTCTACATTATACCATGGGTGGTGTGAAGTTTGATGAATGTGCACGTGTTTTAGGTGAAAATGGCTCTATAAAAAATTTATATGCAGCAGGTGAAGTAACAGGCGGTTTACATGGGACTAATCGATTATGTGGTAATTCACTTCTTGAGTGCGTTGTTTTTGGACGTATTGCTGGTAAAAATGCTGCTAAAAGTTGATTTTATTTGCCAAATAAATGTTTAATTTTGTCCCAAAATAACACTTTTGAATCTTTGATGGTCAAGAAACCTAACAAGGCCAAGACAAGCACCCAACTAATGTTATGAACAATTAAGCGTAACTTTTCAGAAATGGGGCGACGAATGACAGCTTCTATAGTTGTAAAGACGAACTGCCCACCATCAGTAATTGGTATTGGAATAAGATTAATGATAGCCAAATTGATACTAATAAAAGCGAGAAAAAATAGAAAAAGGGAAAGGCCTTGTTCAGCATTTTTGATAAGTTCAGAAATAAGTGTTAATGGACCGCCAAGACCTTCAGTGCTTCTTTTTTTAAAGAGATGAATAAATCCTTGAATAGTCTTAGTAGTAATTTCCCATGTTGCGCGCCAGGCTTCTTTGAAGCCATTAATAAGTGAAGCACGAGGTGCATATTCAGTTTTGTAGCTAACTCCTAATCGCCCAGTTTTGTCGAGCATGACGAGAAGGTTTATTTTTTCATTATTTCGTTTGATAGTGATGGTTATGTCTTGATTTGCATTTTTTTGAAATTCAGTAATGGCAGCCAAAACATGAGGGGTTTTAATGGTATTAATTTGAAGTATTTCGTCACCAATAATGAGGCCGGATTTATCTGCAACACCATTTTTTATAATAGTATTAATAATGGGTTTGCTTGCTTCAGGATTGAGAAGAAGCGATTTAGGCATGCCCGTAAAGGCAAGCACAACAAAAATAAGAAATGCGAGGATAAAATTGAATATAATACCGCCCAATAAAATAACGGTGCGCTGCCAATAGGGTTTCATGTTAAAGGAGCCACTATCAGTTGCGAGGGCTTCTGCTTGGTCTCCTTGTCCTATTTCGGCCAGGCCAGCAATTTCAACATATCCTCCTAAGGGAATTGCTGAAATTTTAAAGTCAGTTCCCCATAATTTTTTTGATACAAGTGTTGGTCCCATGCCAATTGAAAATGAAGGAGCTCGAACGCCGAATAATCGAGCAAATAGATAATGGCCAAATTCGTGAATGCCGATGAGTAAACCTATGCCAAAGAGGCCAGCGGCGATAAAAAACAGACTTTTCAATTGATAAATAATAGCTCCCAACATAGTGTTCTTTCTCCGTTTTAACATTATCTGTAAATTACTAAAGTTAGCCTAACAGTTTTCTTTTTTTATGCAATTGTTGAAGGATAAATCAATTTTACGATTCCACTTGAAAAATTTGAGAAAAAGGTTACAATTAACAATGAATGTGACACAAATTGTTCAATTTGCACAAATTTGAAGATATTTTTGTATTTTCATTATTTATAAGTAAATTTATAGATGGGTTGTAAAAAGTAAAGGTTATTTAAGCTATGCCTACGGTTAACCAACTTGTTCGCAAAAAGCGAAAACAAGAAAAAGTTAAATCTAAAAGTCCTGCATTAGGAAAATGCCCGCAATTGCGTGGTGTATGTAAGCGTGTATTCACTACAACGCCTAAAAAACCTAATTCAGCTTTGCGTAAAGTATGTCGTGTTAAATTGTCCAGTGGAATGGAAGTAACTGCTTATATTCCTGGAGAAGGGCATAATTTGCAAGAACACTCAGTAGTGTTGGTTCGGGGTGGTAAGGTAAAAGATTTGCCGGGTGTTAAGTATCATGTCGTTCGTGGAACACTTGATGCAGGTGGCGTTGAAAATAGAAAGCAGAGCCGCTCGCTGTATGGTGCTAAACGGCCAAAGCCATAATAAGATAAAGGTTAGCTATTATGCCAAGAAGTAAAACTACTAGTTTTATAAGAGATGTTGGTGTTGATTTTCGCTACAACTCTGAACTTTTGCAACGTTTAATTAACGTTGTTATGGAGCGCGGCAAAAAAAATATTGCCCGCACTATTGTTTATGAAGCAATGGAGATGCTTGAAAAAAAGGCTGGAAGTACCGATAAGGCATTACAGTTGTTTAATAAAGCTTATCAAAATATTATTCCAATCGTAGAAGTTAGACCAAGACGTGTAGGTGGTAGTGTCTACCAAGTTCCTATGCAAGTTGATGAACATCGTGCGCGATCATTAGCCATGCGTTGGTTAATTCAAAGTGCGGCTACGAGACCAGCAAAAACAATGGGACAGCGATTGGCGCAAGAATTGTTAGATGCTGCTGAAGGTCGTGGTGCAGCAATTAAAAAAAGAGCAGATGTGCATAAAATGGCTGAGGCTAATCGAGCCTTCTCCCATTATGCATGGTAATTTTAGGTAATTTATATGAGTACAAGTTTAAGTAATTATCGTAATATTGGTATTGTTGCGCACATAGATGCGGGTAAGACAACTGTAACTGAACGCGTCCTTCTTTATACAGGCGTTTCTCATAAAATTGGAGAAGTGCACGAAGGTGCGGCAACAATGGACTGGATGGAACAAGAGCGTGAGCGAGGTATTACGATTACTTCAGCTGCTACGACTTGTTACTGGCGTGATCATCGGGTCAATATTATTGATACTCCGGGACACGTCGATTTTACTATTGAAGTAGGCAGGTCGTTGCGTGTGCTTGATGGCATGGTAGGAGTTTTTTGTGGTGTTGCGGGAGTTCAACCACAATCGGAAACAGTTTGGAAACAAGCAAACAGGTACCGTGTTCCACGTATTATTTTTGTAAATAAATTAGATCGTGTAGGCGCTGATTATAAAAAGGCGGTTAAGTCTATCAATGACAAATTAAGAGGCAATGCGCTTCTTATGCAAATGCAAGTAGGTTATTCTGAAAACTTATATGGCTTCATCGATTTAGTTACCATGAAGATGGCAAAATATGAAGAAGGGCTCAACGTTGCATATGAGTGGGTCGAAATTCCTGCAGAACATCTGGCCGAAGCTCAAAAATTACGAAAAGAATTAGTTGAACGAGCCTGTGATTTTGATGATACGCTTGCAGAAAAATATTTGTCAGGTGAAGAAGTTTCTATCGATGAGATTAAAACGGCAATTCGAAAAGGCGTTTTAGAATTAAAACTTGCGCCAGCGTTTTGTGGATCTGCTTTTAAAAATAAAGGCGTTCAATTGATGCTTGATGCTGTCGTTGATTATCTCCCTTCGCCACTTGATGTTCCACCAGTTGAAGGTATGATTCCAGGAACAGATAGAGTTGAAATTAGAAAAGCTTCAGTTGATGAGCCGTTTAGTGCATTAGCGTTTAAAATTATGACCGATCCTTTTGTTGGTGTGTTAACGTTTGCACGTGTTTATTCTGGTACTTTAGATGCTGGTTCGTACGTTTACAATGCGCGAACAGGTAGAAAAGAACGTGTAAGTCGAATTTTGCAAATGCATGCCAACAAACGTCAAGAGATTAAAGTTTTACAGGCAGGTGACATAGGGGCGCTTGTTGGGGTTAAAGATATTAATACGGGCGATACACTTTGCGATGAAAAAGCTCCAATTATACTTGAATCAATCGAAATCCCACAAACAGTTATTTCGTCATCAGTTGAACCAAAGTTAAAAGCTGACTATGAAAAGATGGGCCTTGCATTAAAGAAATTAGCACAAGAAGATCCATCGTTTAAATTTACCTATGATAATGATACTGGGCAAACAGTTATTGCTGGTATGGGTGAACTTCATTTAGAAATTGTTGTTGACCGTCTCAAGCGTGAGCATGGTGTTGAAGTGGTGCAAGGTAAATTGCAAGTTGCTTACAAGGAGACTATCCGTAAAATGGTTGAGTCTGAAGGCAAATATATCAAACAATCTGGTGGTCGTGGTCAATACGGACATGTTTGGATTAAGTTTGAGCCACTTGAGCGCGGCAAAGGTTTTGAGTTTGAGAATAAGGTTGTTGGAGGTACTGTTCCTCGTGAGTATATTCCGGCAGTTGAAAAAGGATTAGCCGAAGCAATCAATACGGGAATCCTTGGTGGTTATCCTGTTGTTGATTTAAAAGCTACCTTGTATGAGGGATCTTATCACGAAGTTGACTCTTCTGAAATGGCATTTAAGATTGCGGCAATTATGTCGTTTAAACGCGCTATGAAAGAGGGTTTGGCAGTATTACTTGAGCCTATTATGAAAGTTGAAGTTGATACTCCGGAAGAATATATGGGCGATGTGATGGGTGATTTAAACTCACGTCGTGGTCGTATTTTGGGGATGGAGACTGAAGAAGGCTTAACTCATATTATTGCTGAGGCGCCATTAGAAAGCATGGTGGGGTATGCAACTGAGTTGCGATCAATGACCAAGGGACGAGCAAGTTATACTATGGAGCCTGAATGTTACCGTGAAGTGCCACAGTATGTTCAAGAAGCTATCGTGGCTAAAAAGTAAAGTTTAATATATCAAGAGCTATGTGGAGAAATTATGGCAAAAGAGCAATTTAAACGTGAAAAAGAGCACGTGAATGTTGGTACCATTGGTCACGTTGATCATGGTAAGACAACCTTAACTGCTGCAATTACAACAGTTTTATCAAAAGAAGGTTTGGCTCAAAAAAAAGCATTTGACGAAATAGATAAAGCGCCTGAAGAACGTGAACGTGGTATTACAATTGCAACGTCACATGTTGAATATGATACAAAAAAAAGACACTATGCGCACGTAGACTGTCCAGGATACGCTGACTATATTAAGAACATGATCACTGGTGCGGCCCAAATGGATGGTGCAATTCTTGTTGTATCTGCTGCAGACGGTGCCATGCCTCAAACACGCGAACATATTCTTTTAGCTAAGAACGTTAATGTTCCATCGATGGTTGTTTACTTAAATAAAGTTGACATGGTCGATGATCCTGAAATGATCGATATGGTTGAAGAAGAGTTGAGAGATCTTTTAAAGAAGTATGATTTTCCAGGGGATGAAATTCCTATCATTCGTGGATCAGCATTAAAAGCTTTAGAAGGCGATACAAGTGAAATTGCTGAAGGTTCAATTAAAAAATTACTTGAAGCAGTTGACTCTTATATCCCTACTCCTCAGCGTGAAGTTGACAAGCCGTTTTTGATGCCAGTTGAAGACGTGTTTTCAATTTCAGGTCGTGGAACAGTTGCAACAGGTAGAATTGAACGCGGAAAAGTTAAAGTTGGCGAAGAAGTTGAGCTTATTGGTTTTGGCCAAAAAGTTAAAACGACCGTTACCGGTGCTGAAATGTTCCGCAAAGAACTTACTGAAGGTTTAGCTGGTGATAACGTTGGCTTGTTATTACGAGGCATTAAGAAGGAAGATGTTGAACGTGGAATGGTATTGGCTGCTCCTGGTTCAATTACTCCTCACAGAAAATTCAAAAGCCAAATATACGTTTTAAGCAAAGATGAAGGTGGTCGTCATAGTCCATTTTTTAATGGATATCGTCCACAATTTTATTTCCGTACAACCGATGTCACTGGTTCAGTCACGTTACCTGCAGGCCGAGAAATGGTTATGCCGGGCGATAACGTTGAGTTAATCGTAGAATTAGTTGCACCGATTGCAATGGAAAAAGATCTTCGCTTTGCTATACGTGAAGGTGGTAGAACAGTTGGGTCCGGTGTTGTAACCGAAATAATAGAGTGATGGAATTTTTTGCATGAAGAGGCAGAAAATACGTTTAACGTTAAAATCATATGATCATCAGTTGCTTGATGCAGCTGTAAAACAAATAGTCATGACGGTAAAGCGAACAGGCTCGCAGCTTATGGGGCCTGTTCCGCTCCCAAATAGAAAACGTTGTTTTACGGTTTTGCGCTCGCCACATGTTGATAAAAAATCGCGTGAACAATTTGAGTTGGTAACACATCAGCGCATTTTAGATATTATTGCTCCTTCTGATCAAACGATGGATGCACTTATGAAGATAAATATATCATCTGGGGTTGATGTAGAAATACGCTAGAAAGGATAAGAAACAATGGTCAACGGTCTTTGGGGAAAAAAACTTGGTATGGCCCAGGTTTTTGCTGAAGATAAATCAGTAATACCGGTTACTGTTATCGATACAGCTTATTGGGTCATAACTCAAATTAAGACCACGAATCGGGATGGCTATGAAGCTATTCAGGTTGGGTACATTCGTCCCCGTTATCAACAGCAGCAGTTTACAAAAGAATGGTTAAGTGCGCCTAAGAAGTATTTTGCACATGTTTGTGAAATTAGATTAAATGCGTCTGTTGAAAAACTAGAAGTGGGCAATTTGTTGCCATTTAATGAAATTGTTGCGGTCGGTGATGCAGTGGATGTTTCCGGAATCTCAAAAGGCCGAGGGTTTGCAGGTGTTATAAAACGTCATGGTTTTTCTGGAGGACGTGGAAGTCACGGTTCAAAATTGCATCGTGGTACCGGTTCAGTCAGTTTTATGAGATCGGAAGGACGAATCATTAAAGGTAAACGTATGCCTGGTCATATGGGTGTTCAGCGATGTACTATTAAAAATGTAGAAATTGTTGCTGTTGACTCAGAGAAAAAAATTGTTCTAGTTAAGGGGGCGGTTCCTGGTTGTTCAGGTGCTCCTATTTTTGTACATAAAAGCAGGTAAGAACAATGACAGATAAGAAAGAAATGGCAAAACCTACTAAAGTTATTAAAGAAGAGTCCTCTGTTCAATCTCAAATCGTATCGAATGATGAGTTAGGATTGGCTGCTCGTTCAATGAAAGGGCATCCTTTTGCTATGTGGATTCATGTTTTGTTACAAAATTGGCGCCAGGGGACTGTGGCTTGCAAAGGGCGATCTGATGTTGCTCGCAGTAATAAGAAGCCATTTAAACAAAAGGGAACAGGGCGCGCTCGTGCCGGTTCTGCACGATCACCATTATGGCGTGGTGGTGGTGTTACTTTTGGGCCTCAAGCACGCGTTAAGACTTTGAAAGTGCCACAACAACTTAAGAGCCGCGTTTTGGGTGATTTATTTTGGCAATTAGCCGAAGAGAAAAGAATTCGTCTGATTGACTTTATAAGTGATAAGCCATCTACCAAAAAAGCTTGTCAAGTATTAAAAGATGCTGCTTTAACAAATAATGTAGTTCTTTTGCTTGATCCTAAAGATCGTGTAAATCAATTGTCGTTTGTGAATATTTCAAATGTTCATATTGTTTTGTTTGATCAATTGAATGCCTTTAATCTTGCAAGTGGCAAACATGTAGTCATATTGAAGAAAGATTTTGAAAAGGTTAAAGATATGGTGGCACAATGGAAATAAGCATTTATGAAATAATTAAGAAACCATTGTTGAGTGAAAAAGCTCAAAAGATTAATCGGGAACAGGGCAAATTGGTTGTTGAAGTTCATCCTTTTGCGAATAAGCCTTTAGTAAAAAAAGCATTAGAAAAATTATTTGATGTTAAGGTTGAAAAAGTAAATATTTTGATTCGCAAAGGCAAGACTCGTAACGTCGTTCGTGGCCGTATTACAACGCAAGGGTCAGATAAAAAAATAGCGTGGGTAACTTTAAAAAAGGGTTATACTCTCGATTTATTTGGTCAGGGTGAACAGGCAACTCCGAAAGAACATGAGCCTCGTGAAACTAAAGAAAAAAAATTAAGTTAGAGATTGATTATGGCAATAAGAAAAAGAAAACCTCAAAATGCATCGCTTCGTTTTCAGTCTTTTCTCTCTAGTGAAGATTTAACAACGAGAGAGCCTGAGCGTTCGCTTGTTGTTGGCTTGAGGAAAAAGGGTGGCCGTAACGTATACGGAAGAATTACCGTAAGACACAAAGGTGGCGGCGCTGTTCGCAGATATCGTATTATAGATTTTAAACGAAGTGTCAGAGATTTAGAAGGTAAAGTTATTTCAGTTGAGTATGATCCAAATCGTACGGTGCGTATTGGTTTAGTTATTTATCCAAATGGTACCAAGCGTTATATCTTATTGCCAGAAGGGATAGGAGTAGGCAGTACGATTTTGGCAAGTGCTTCAGCAGAACCAAAAGTTGGTTATGCCATGCCTTTACGCAATGTGCCAGTTGGTTTTTTTGTTCATAATATAGAATTGAAGCCGGGGCTTGGTGGTAAATTTGCTCGTTCTGCAGGTACTTCCGCGCAGCTCATTGCTAAAGATGATAGTTATGCAACGTTGAAAATGCCTTCAAATGA
>CAYPXP010000011.1:0-13803 GCA_964414965.1 uncultured Pseudomonadota bacterium | reverse complement strand
AAAAAGAGGCACCAATAATAATTTTTACACATCAAGCTGGCCATACCAGCTAAAAAAGAACCACCAACATTAATTACCATGATAGCAAAAAACTGATCTACAAAACTCACTAAACAAAAATAACGCAATAATACGCCAGCAACCCCACCTATTACTAAAGAACTAATTTGAACTAGAGACATTTTGTTCTCCTCAAAAATTATGGCACCCTGCCACCAGAATGCCATATGATTATAAGAAAATCTATTACAATACAGAGCTATTTCACAAGTACTTCTTTATAAAAAAAATAAAACCAACATGTTTATTTACGCAATATATCTTGATGAGACAAGAACCATTTATAAGTTTTTTGAATGCCCTGTTTTAATTCAATCTGATGGTTCCATCCTAAACTATGTAGTTTGGATACATCCAAAAGCTTTTTAGGAGTTCCATCAGGCTTTGATGTGTCAAAAACTAATTTACCAGTAAAGCCAACTACTTCTTTTACGATTTCTGCCAATTTTTTTATAGTAAGATCTTTGCCGGTGCCAATATTTACGTGGCTAGCACCATTATAATATTTCATTAAAAAAACTATTGCATCAGCACAATCATCAACATGTAAAAATTCACGATAGACAGAACCTGTCCCCCATAAAACGACATGATCATGCCCTTCGGATTTAGCAACATGCATTTTCATCATTAACGCTGGCAACACATGCGAATTTTTCAACTCAAAATAATCACCAGGACCATATAAATTTGTGGGCATACAGGAAATAAAATTATCACCGTATTGCTTTCTAAATAATTCACAAAGTTTTAAACCAGCAATCTTTGCAATCGCATATCCCTCGTTGGTCTTTTCCAATTCACCATTCAAAAGATATTCTTCTTTCATAGGCTGAAGACATTCACGCGGATAAATGCAAGAGGAGCCTAAAAAAATTAATTTTTTAACCCCATATTCATGCGCAATCTTAATAACATTTGCTTCGATCATCATATTGTCATAAATAAAATCTGCAGAATATGTATCATTAGCTAAAATGCCACCAACTTTAGCTGCGGCAAGAAAAACATAATCAGGATGCTCTTGTTCAAAAAATTTTTTAACCGCAATTTGATTACGCAAATCAAGATCTTGAGAATTGCGTGTAACTATACAGGTATAACCATCTAATTGTAATTTGCGCACAATTGCTGAACCGACTAAACCATTATGCCCAGCAACATAAACTTTTGCATTTTTATCTTGTAAAAAATCACTATTATTTGTAGCATCAAGACATGAATATAAAAACAAAATTAAATAAAAACCTTTTACTTTCAACATTATTTTCCTCATTTATTAATTTCTTGATTCGAAACTTAAGATATCTGCAAATAAATCGTGTGTCAAACAGATAAAAACCTGATAATCTAAGATAGATGGTTAATGAGACTATTTTTTTATTACAAATTATTACTATTGTTATCAGCTGCCTCATTGCATTGCGCTTAGGCAAAGAAGCCTTGATTGCATTGATTGTTCTTCAAGCAATTTTGGCAAATCTTTTTATTAGTAAAGAAATTTCACTTTTTTCTATGTGTATCACCTGCACCGACGCCTATGCTGTTGGCGCAGGATTCGCGCTTAATTTATTGCAAGAATATTATGGCAAAACCATTACCAAGCGAACGATCTGGATTAGTTTCTTTATACTCTTGTTTTATTTGGTTATGTCTCAATTTCAATTATGGTATTATCCTCTTTCTCCTACTGCTCATCATCATTTTGTGTTCATCTTATCAATCATGCCTCGTTTGATTGGTGCCTCAGTCGTAACCTATATTATCAGTCAATATATCGATTACTCGGTATATAAAACCTTAAAAAGAAGATTCCATAATCGCCTATTTATTTTGAGAAATTATGGTTCATTAATTATCTCTCAAACAGTGGATACTATTTTGTTTTCTTTTTTGGGACTTTATGGCGTTATGCATAACATCGGCCATATTATAGCAATGAGCCTCATCATTAAATTTCTTACGATCATTTTAGGAGCTCCTCTCATCTCTCTTTTGCGTTCTTATGTAAAATCAACATCATCTGATACAAATTCAATCAATCATAAAAAATAATTCGTTTTCGACAGCACCCTTACTATTCTTTCCCGAACCACTTTTCTGCTAAGATCAAAAAAATTTCTTTATAAGAAATTAGGAATATCAATGAAAATAACTTTTTTAGGAACTAAAGGTTATATTGAATCACGAACAAAACACCATTATCGTCACACTTCAACCCTAATCACCTATCGTCATAAAAAAATAATGATTGATTGCGGTCTTGATTGGCTCAAAAAAGTCTGGACAATCAAGCCAGATGCTATCATATTAACGCATGCTCACCCAGATCACGCCTGGGGCCTCAAAGAAGGCTCACCATGCCCTGTTTATGCCACTCGAACTACGTGGAAATTAATCAAAGATTATCTGATTCTTGAAAATCAACGTAAAACCATTTATTGCAGTAAGCCTTTAACTATTTTTGGAATAACTTTTCAAGCAATTAAAAACGAACATTCACTCATCGCACCAGGTGTCTGCTATAAAATTAGCAACCGAAAAACCATTGTATTTTATGCCGGCGATGTAGTTTACATTCCAAACACCAAACGAGCACTAAAAGAATCGCAACTTTATATTGGCGACGGCTCTACAATTACTCAACCACTAGTTCGCAAAAAAGATGGTCATATCTATGGACATGCAACTATCGGCACGCAACTCACCTGGTGCAAAAAAGCAAAAGTTCCATGGGCTATTTTTACTCACTGCGGCTCACAAATTGTTGATCATGACGGCCGAACTGTTGCAGCTAAAATTCGCGAACTTGGAAAAAAAAGAGGCGTTAAAGCTGAAATAGCTCACGATGGTATGACCATAACAGTATGAAGAAGATTTTCTGGACAATCGTTCCGTTAATAATGATTTCATTATTTATAATTCGAAGAACTCTTGATCTGAGGCAACGTAGTCCTCTAGGCTATGAAAAAATAAAAATTAAAAGAGGAAAGACCGTGCCTCCTAAAAAAGATCCTTTAAAAATATATAAAACAAAACGTAATTTTTCTAAAACACCTGAGCCTAAACCAATTATCGCCTCTCAAGATAAAGAACAAAAAATTTTCACTATTCAAGAACATCATGCTAGTCATATCCATTGGGATTTTCGATTAGAAATCGAAGGTGTCATGCCATCATGGGCAATCCCTAAAGGACCATCACTCAATCCCAAAGAAAAAAGATTAGCCATCCAAACTGAAGATCACCCAGTCTCTTACGCAACTTTTGAAGGAATCATTCCTGAAGGATACGGCGCTGGGACTGTTATGGTCTGGGATTACGGCACTTATCAAAACATACGAGAAAAAGATGACAAATTAATTCCCATGAATAAATGCTTAAAAGAAGGACGCATCGAAATTGCTTTACATGGAAAAAAATTAAAAGGTGTTTATATTCTGGTTCGCTTTAAAGATGAAGAAAAAAACTGGCTCTTTTTCAAAAAAAATGACGAATATGCTGATGCTCGACGCAACATAATCAAATCAGCAAACAAATCCGTTTTAACAAATCGTACCATTAAACAAATACAAGAAAATAAATCTGATAAAAATAAACCATATAAGGAATATTCATGAGCATCATTACCGTACATGGCCATGAAATTGAACTCTCAAATGAAGATAAAATTTTATTTCCCCAATCAAAAATCACTAAGGGGGATTTAATAACCTATTATCAAAAAATAGCGCCTTATATCATTCCTTTAGTAGTCAACCATCCACTCACCATGCATCGCTTTCCTGATGGCATTGGCGCTGAAGGCTTTTATCAAAAAGATATTGGCTCCTACTTTCCTTCGTGGATAAAGCGCAAAGCAATTAAGCGAAGATCTATTGATAAAGTTGTAACCTATGTTGTTTGCAGTGATGATCCGGCCACTCTAGTTTATTTAGCTAATCAAGGAGTTATTGCTCTTCACGCATGGCTGAGCACCACAACTAAATTAACCTATCCTGATAGAATGGTCTTTGACCTTGATCCTTCAACCTCACATTCATGGCCACAAATAAAGCAAACCGCAAAAAAAATTAAAAAAAAGCTCGAACATTATGATCTTCATCCATTTCTTATGACAACTGGATCAAAAGGGCTTCACATCACCACTCCGCTTAAACAGACCGATTCATTCTCTACTGTCAAAAAATTTGCTGACTTTATCGCTCAAGAACTCATCAATGAAGACCCTGAACAATTAACACTAGAAATACGCAAAGAAAAAAGAGGAACACGGATCTTTATCGATACATTAAGAAATCAATGGGCCCAACTTTCAGTTGTTCCTTATTCTGTTCGTGCTAAAGAAGGAGCTCCAATTGCAACTCCACTGACATGGTCAGAACTGGCTAATTCTAAGTTAAATCCCCAAAGCTATACCATAAAAAATATCTTTAGACGTCTCAGCCGCAAAAAAGATCCTTGGAAAGATTTTTATAAAAAAGCAAAATCATTACCAAAATTAAATTTAAATAAAAAAACTCATAATCTTTAACGTAATTTCTTTGCAATTTCAGCTACCCTTTTACCCAATGCACGCGCCATATTTAGCTCATCTTCTAGTGGCATCCGCTCCCCATCAGTACCAGCGATAGTTGAAACACCATAAGGAGAACACCCAATAATTTCATCAACTTTCATCTGCTCTTTGATGCTATAAGGCAAACCAACAATCAAACAACCATGATGTAATAAGGTGATCATCGTCGTAATAATAGTTGTCTCTTGTCCTCCGTGTTGCGTCGCTGTCGAAGTTATAAAGGCAGCCGGTTTACCTATCAACGTTCCTTTAAGCCAATCACTACCTGTCTGATCCCAAAAATTACGCATCTGAGCACACATATTGCCAAACCGTGTCGGCGTTCCAAGAATAAGCCCATCAATGTTTTTTAAATCTTCACGAGGATCAGCAACTGAAATCGCACTAATCTTAGATTTAAATGTTTTCATTTTTTCATTCCAAAAATTTTCTGGAACAAGCTCCTCTACAATTTTAATAAGTGGTTCTCCACCAGCAGCTGCAACTCCTTGCGCAGCAGCCTCTATTAATGCAAAAGTATGTCCATACATCGAGTAAAAAGGTAATAATATTTTTATACTCATAACATCTTCCTATTTCTAACTAATTGAGGAGCCACTTTTTGCAACTGCCCATATATTTTTACATAATCAGCATGTAAGCGCTCATGTTCCTTTGTTAACTGCATTAAAGCATTCTTTGCACGAGCCAATTGATACGTTGACGTCCCCTGCCAAAATTCTTTCATCAACCAAGGTTTAATTGCGCTTTGTCCCACGCGTGAATATCGAACCGGATGATTAACGCCAAACCTTCGAGCTGAAACAGCTATTAATCCTGCTAGCATCAACAATAACGCAGCTTTAAATTTTTCCATCCTCCTCCCCCATTTAAAAATTAACATCTGAAAAAATTCTAACTGAAATAGTAAACAAAAAACAAGATTCTCCCAAAAATTTGTGATATATGTGAAAAGAAACAGAAGGAATAGTTGTGAATAAAATGATCGACACCTTAATGACCGTTTTAAGAACCAAAGAAACATCCATGATAAATTTTCGTAAAGCGGCCGACCAATTGTCCCTGGTTCTTGCTCAACAAGCGGCTGATTATATAGAAACAACATCAGTAAATATAGTAACACCTCTTGATGCTCAAACAACAGGCACAATCATAAACAAAAAAATAGTTTTAGTGCCCATCTTGCGATCAGGATTAGCTTTAGTACCAGCTTTTGTGCATTTTTATCCACATGCATCGATTGGTGTTATTGGCGCAAAGCGAGACGAAGAGACCGCAATTGCCCATCTTTATTATAAAAATCTACCTCCAATTTCTTCTGATGATCAGGTTATTGTGTTAGATCCAATGCTCGCAACTGGAGGCAGTCTCTTGATAACGCTCAAAATACTTATTGATCTTGAAATAAAAGAAGAACAGATTTTATATGTTGGGGTCATCTGTGCAGCCGAAGGTTACAATCTTGTTAAAAAAGCGTTCCCAACTATTAAAATGATTATTGCTGCTCAAGATCAAATATTAAATGATAAAAAATATATTGTTCCTGGACTTGGCGATTTTGGTGATCGCTATTTTGGAACTGAATAAAATTAAAAAGGAAGCGGAAATTTCACTTCCTTTTTAATTTTATGAATAACTAATAATTTATTTTGCAATAGGAGAGAAAAGACTAGGAACATCCTTGTATGTTCTACCAATAGTTCGAGGGGACAATGATTGAAGAGGAGATACACCATCTTCTCTTTCTAATCTTTCCAATAAAACAGTTCCCATCTTTGACAATCTCAAAGCAGCGGTAGAATCAGCCTCTTCCTGTCTATTTTTTTTAAGGTCTCTAAGTGATTGCATTCTGTTTTTACCAAATTTACTGCCGCAATTACAAATATCACTAGACAAATCAATCTTGTTACCAGCACTTTGTAAAAAAGCTGCTGTCAATAATAATAAAACACTCAGTTTTTTAACCACATAACACCTATTATTTTTAAGGTTTTTTTCTTTTTCCCTGAATAATAAAAATACAAAAAGTAAACCCAAATGTAAAGTATCAGATAAAATTTGTCTTCTTTTTCGACTAAAATAACCATTATGGTATAATTTTAATATGAAGAATGTTTTTAAATTTGAACTTATTTATCAATCAAAAAAGAGCTCTGCTCGTGTTGGTCGTATTCATACGCCACACGGCATTATTGATACACCAAATTTTGTAGCCGTTGGCACCAATGCAGCCATTAAAGCACTTGATAGTGTTATTATTGATCAACTTAATCAACAACTCATATTTTGCAATACCTATCATCTACTTATTCAACCAGGAACTGAAACCATCAAAGCAGCCGGGGGCTTACACTCTTTTATGAATCGCAAAAAACCTATCATTACTGATTCAGGTGGTTTTCAGGTTTTTAGTCTAGCATATGGCTCTGTTCACGATGAACTTAAAAGCAGAGGCACCAAAAAATTGGGCAATACTGTTTTACGCATCAATGAAGACGGCGTCCTTTTTCGCTCATATCGTGATGGTAGTCCAATTTTATTGACACCAGAATCATCGGTTGAAGCACAAAAAATATTCGGTTCTGATATTATTATTCCCTTTGATGAATTACCGCCTTACCACACTGACAAACTAGCTTTAAAAAATTCGCTTGAACGAACACATCGTTGGGAAAAACGATCATTAGATAAACATTTAGAGCATCCAAATGATCAAGCAATGTATGCGGTAGTTCATGGCGGCATTGACCCAGAACTACGCAAACAGAGTGCGCACTATCTAGCATCATTACCTTTTGATGGCATGGCTATTGGAGGAAGTTTTGGGAAAAATCATCCTGAAATGCTTGCTATGCTCGATCAATTAATGCCTCATCTACCTTACGATAGACCTAATCACTTATTGGGCATCGGAGACTTGCGTTCAATTGAAGAAATTATTAAGCGAGGTATTGATACATTTGATAGTTCATATCCAACTCGTTGTGCTCGACATGGACTCCTATTTACCAATCAAGGAACCCATAAAGTCATTCAAACAAAACATAAAAACAACTTTAATGCCATTGATCCAACTTGCACCTGTTATACCTGTCAACATTATTCAGCAGGATACTTACATCACCTATTTAAAGCAAATGAATTAACTGGCTATACACTTGCAACTATACACAATCTTCACTTTATGATACAACTCGTACATAAAATAAGAGCTCAAATAATTAATGGAAAGTTATAGATGAAAAAAAATATGTTATTTCTTTTATCTATAACCCTTATCTTTTTGCCACAACAAACCTTCTGTATGGAAAGCTCTTGTAAAGAAAAAACTATAGATTTTAAAAACTTAAAATGGAAAAGTTTTTATGATTATGAACTTGATGGCCAAAATATTATACAGCTAAACCGAGAAGATTATAGAAATGAAAGTTATGAATTTATTTTTTACTCAAAAATTCAACGTAAAACTATTACCGTATTAATCAAAAGAACTAACATGAGAACAAAAATGCGTCAATTAACAAAGTTATCATACAAGGATATAGAACATCTAAAAATGCTAGATCTTTTTAAACTATTTGTATCTTCAGTAAAATAATGAAAAAAATAGAATCTGTCGCTAACCCTAACATTAAAAATGTCGTCAAACTTCACGATGCAAAAAATAGAAAAGAAAAAAAACTTTTCATAGCCGAAGGGCTTCGCGTTTGCCAGACGCTTATTGAAAGCTCTTTAAAAATTGAACAATTGTATTGTACTGAAAAAATGATAAAAGAAGCTAAAAAATTAACTCATGAATATCATATAATCTTGGTATCAGAAGCTATCATGAAAAAAATTGCCGCAACTACAACACCTAGTGGCATCTTAGGCGTCTTTCATATTCCATCAGTAGTTGTTCCATCAAAATTACAAAGTGGTGCTGTTCTTGCTAACATCACTGATCCGGGAAACATGGGAACCTTAATTCGTTCATCGGTTGCCTTTGGTTTCACTCAAATTGTTATCGTTGAAGGATGTGATCCTTGGAATCAAAAAGTTGTTCAAGCATCAGCAGGCACTATTGGCTTTGCCCAGATCATTCTCATGTCATGGCATAATTTAAAAAATATTAAAACTAGACCTTCATTAGCCGCGCTTGTTCCATCAGATGGAATTGCCATAAATTCAAAAAGCAAACATTTATTAATCATAGGAAATGAAGCACATGGCATTCCAACTCCTTGGTTAGCTGAATGTGATAAACAAATTACTCTTTCTATGAAAGGGCCTGCCGAAAGCCTTAATGCGGCAATAGCTGGATCAATAGCTCTGTATGAAATGAGCAAAAATTTTTGATAATTTTGTTTGAAATTTAAAATTAAGCTAGACTAACATTGATAAAAACAGAATCATTTCTCATTAAAATTAGATTGTATTCCACTATTTGAGGTATATATGAGTTCCGAGTTTAAAATATCATTACGGTCTGCGATCATTATTAATCTTAATATTATGCTCGGCACCGGCATATTTTTAAACAGTATTCCTTTAGCACAATATGCAGCCGCCGCCTGTTTTTTACCTTACATTATTACCGGTATTTTATTTATTCCGCTCATTATATCGATGGCAACATTACTATCATATGAAAATGGTGGTGGAACTTTTTATGACATTAGCAAAAATCAACTTGGTCAATTGTTCGGTTTCATAAGTTGTTGGTCATACTTTATTGCTAAACCAGCATCAGCTGGTCTTATGATACATTTTTTTAATTACTTAATGCAACAACTTTTTCCCGTTTTACAACACTATTCAATCTATGGTCGCGACCTGTTTATCATTGGTCTTTTTGCCATTTTAAATCTATTAAATATGCAAATTGGCCGATCTATTCAATTTGCTTTTGTTAATATAAAAATAATTCCAATTTTTTTTATTATAATAGCTGGCATATGGTATTTTCACCCTCTCAATTTTGCATTAAGCAATTTTAATTTTTCAGGAATCCCTATAGGACTTCCTCTCGCGTTATTTGCTTGCTCAGGATTTGAAGCAAGCTTGTCGCTCAGTCAACACATCAAAGATGCTCAAAAAAACGCACCTAAAGCAATTATTATTTCTTATGCGATTGCAATATTTATTTATATTTTCTACCAAATTAGCTATTTTGCTGCCATCAATATTTCAATGCTTAGTCAAATAACATCTTTCAACGCCATCAGCTTTTTTATATTCTCAATCTTCAAACAAAATCACGCCACGCTTCAAGCTCTTTTATATATCTGCATGTGTATTTCAGCACTTGGCGGCGCTTATGGCATTATTTTCAGCAACACCTGGAATTTACATAGACTCGCGCAAAACAATCATACATTTTTATCAAAAAGATTACTCACCAAGAATCATTCAGGAATTGCTTTTTGGTGCTTATTTGCTGAAATTATTCTTTGCACTGCTTATATTTTATTTACGCAAGGAAATCAAATAACCATGCAATATATAAGCGTCTTTGGAAGCACGATAGCCTATACGATTAGCGTTATCGCTTTCACCTCTCTTGCTTTTAAGGTGATAAAGTCTAAATGGTCACATTTTATAGCTTGTCTAGCTATAATCAATTGTGGAATTTTTTTAACCGCCTGTATTAATGGCTTCATTCATCACGGACCAACAGCACTGTACGTTTTTATAGGAATGCTTGCAGCTGGATTAATGATGTTTGCATTAACAAAAAAAATATAACGCTCAAAGAATCTATACCGTCGCGAAGTCTTGTTCCATTTTTATATTTCTATTGCATTACCTGATGCTCTCTTAATAAACTAATAAGTAAATAATGGTGGAGGTATCATGAAGAAAGTCATATTATTCATATTCTGTATTTTTCCCATGATTAATGCACAAGATACTAAAACAGTACAGATTACTGGCGCACTAGTTGCACCCTGGGTAAAAGGAAATGTGTGCATCAGCTACTGGTATGAACAAAATAAAATACATATTTGTTATGATATTCATGCTGCCCAAGACTATATTTTCAGCAACATTCCAAAACGTGTTGATCATATTAAAGTAAGACGATCATTTGCAAAAGAATGCTCAACAAACGCTCGAGGGAAAAAAAGTTGCCGCACATTAAAAGGACGTTTCAATACTCCTAATATGACCAATATAATCAACCTCACTTATGATCATTCAAATATTCTCAAATATTACTCAATTCCACCAAAACAACCTGAAAGTATTTATGGTTATCCACGCAGAGATCCTTCTATACTTTTCACCGACGCAGCAATGAGCGATCCAACAGCCTTTTCATAAAAAATATTCAATTATTGTTATTTTGGCTAAAAAAAGATAAAATAGTAAACATTAGGGTGGACATATCATATCTTATTAAATACAGACTAAAAATATGAAAAAGACAATTTTTATACTTTCGTTTACACTTGTTAACACATCATATACGATGAAAAGCTCTTCCCAAGAGCTCAAATCAACCATCGTTAATACTGCCCTTAAATTCCTTAGCTGCGGACAATTAACTGAGCACTTTAAAAAAGATATTGAAAGTGAAGATGAAACTATTTGTGGAACTGGCAGAATTGAAGCTCCAGCTACTGAAATATTTGATACACTTCAGCCAAACACAACAGCCTTTGATAAAACATTACCTTATCAAGTGACAGAATTTTTAAAACTTATAGACAAAGGTTATCGTTTTTCTTTTTTTGACGATAAAGATAATGATCAAATGATAATCTTTGGCAGAAATATAGACAGTAATGATCCTACATGCTCTTTTCAAGGCTCCTTCATTAAGAGAAAAGCGCCTAAAAAATTTAAGAGTTTTTATGTAAAATTATATGAAGATCATTTACTCAGACCATATGAATTTTAAAAATAAAACCTTTTCTTCAACGAATCTTTAAGGTCATCAGTACAAACAAACACAAAATAAGTGATATAATTCCAAATCGTACAGTAATTTTTGCCTCAGGCCAACCCAGTAACTCATAATGATGGTGCAATGGCGCCATTTTGAAAACGCGTTTACCTCGCCATTTGTATGACAAAACTTGAATAATAACTGACAATACTTCGACAACGAACAAGCCTCCAGAAATCGGCAATAACAATTCCTGCTTTGATATTAAGGCAATCAGTCCCAATGATGCCCCAAGCGCCAAGGACCCCACATCACCCAAAAATATTTGCGCAGGATATGTATTAAACCATAAAAACCCAAATAATGCCCCCACAGCTGCTCCTCCAACCACTGCTAATTCGGCACTATGAGCAAAGGGAATTGACAAGTAATGGGCAATTTTAATATGTCCAGCTAAATAACATATCAAAGAAAAGGTCATAAAATTGGCTATTAAAGAGGTGGTCGCTAAGCCATCAAGCCCATCGGTTAGATTAACTGCATTGCTTGTACCAATTAAAATAAACATAGCCCACAAAAAGAACCACCACCCAACATCAGGATGCAAATTTTTAAAGAACGGCACCCATACCATGGTACTCGGACACAACAACAGTTGCCACAAGATCACAATACAAAAAGCAGCCCCAATCTGCATCAAAAATTTTTGCCACGCAACAACGCCCTTTTTTTTAAAAATCTTTTGCCAATCATCCCAAAAACCAATTGCCCCAAATAATAATAATGATAATATCATCAACCACACATTAGCCTGAGCTAGATTTCCCCATATTAAAATAGTCAAAAAAATCACGCCAATTACTAATACCCCGCCCATTAAAGGAACCTGATCCTTTTTTTGATGAGTCTCAGGAGTAAATGGCCGAGGCGAAGAACTAAAATGTTTCTGTGAATAAGCTATAAACCACTTGCCAAACAAAAGTGTTAAGCCAAGCCCTGTTAATAAAGCTGCACCAGCTCGAAAACTAATGTAATGAATAATATTAAAAAATGAATAAGATGATTTTAATAATAAGGACAGATGATATAACATGACATCAACACCACTTAATTGCATCTTCACGCGCTAAAACTGGCACAAAAACCCCACCCACAGCACGTACTTGTTAAACACCTATTTAGTTTACTCATTATTTTTATAATAATCAAAAATTACAAAAAGCAAATTAATGAAATGCCGATCGAATCGGTCTTAAGCCCCAGTTTTCACATTGACAAAAATGATGTTTTTTGATATCGTTATAGTGACAGTAAATCACAGTATATTTCAGGTCATTCATAAATAGTGGTTATTTAAGTCGAAAGAAAATTAATATGAAAATGAAATCTATAAAGTATCTAGCTTTTTTTCTTCCTTTTTGCGTAGATTCAACAAAGGCAAGCCAACCAGAACCTGTTAAATCTATAATTAAAAATGAAAAAGAATTACGAGATGAAATGCTTAAGGTTTTTCATGAATTTCTCTCTCCTGAAAATCCTAACAAAAAAGTTAAAGATTATGCCCAAACCATAGAGGAAATCTGTAAAAAAAATCCTCAGTTTTGGAAAAATCATCAACAATTTTGTCAACGATTAAGCAAATTGAATTCGGCAGGAAGAATAGCTCTCTTTAATCTTTACCAATCGATTAATGATAAAGATACAAAGAATGAAATAACTAAGATTTTACACGATACGGCCAAAAGAACCATCGCCTTAGAATCTTTAAAAAAACGCTTAGTATAAAATAGCTCTCTCGCAATTTATGTGGGAGATGGAGGTTATCCGTAGGTATGACATCCTTGCAATAAACAGAGCCCCAGATAAACTTATATCTGGGGCGTTTTCTTTATAAAAAATGAATTAAAAGATGAATAATAAATTTGATGTAATAGTTGTTGGCGGTGGTCATGCTGGCATTGAAGCAGCATGGAGTGCAGCTAATCTCGGTTCAAAAACCTTACTTGTCACATTAAACCAAAACAATATCGGACAAGCATCGTGTAACCCAGCTATTGGCGGCATCGGCAAAAGCCACATTGTTTTTGAAGTCAGCGCACTTGGCGGATTGATGCCAAAAATTTGTACACAAAGCTATTTACAAGCACGCATGTTAAATACACGCAAAGGACAAGCCGTTCAAGGCCTTCGTATTCAAATTGATAAAGATCTTTATGTTCATCACGCAAGAACATTTTTACAAAATTGTCCTAACTTGACGATTTTATCAGGCGAAGGTGAAGAACTCCTC
>CAYPXP010000010.1:0-15195 GCA_964414965.1 uncultured Pseudomonadota bacterium | reverse complement strand
AGATTTTCTTGATTTTGAACAAGCATCAATTCTAAACGATCGCCTTCATGAAAAATCTGATAAATCTCTTCATAATCTTTCGAATCATTTGAGCAAATTGATAAAAAAAGTGAACATAGTAGAAAAGAAAATATCTTTTTAGTCATATATATCCAATTGTAAAAAAGCTGTTAAATTAATGTTTGTTCTTTAATAAATGAAGAAAGTTCTTTGGTTCCCTGAACTGCTAATTCACGCATAGCATCAAATTGTACCCAAGAAACGGTGCCTAATTCGGCAGTTCCCTGAATTTCAACAATTTCATTTTTATCGGTTAAAATAAAATTAAAATCACTATCAATATTATTATCTTCAAAAGCATTCAAATCAAGCAACGCTATCCCATCATAAACACCAGTCGAAACAGCAGCCACTTGATCCTTGATAATCGTTTGTTTAATAAATTTACTATCAAGCCAATGCTTAACTGCTAAATTTAATGCCGCTTGGGCACCACAAATCGCAGCACAGCGCGTTCCTCCATCAGCTTGGAGAACATCACAATCAATCGTAATAGT
This sequence comes from uncultured Pseudomonadota bacterium, assembly GCA_964414965.1. Classification (GTDB taxonomy): domain Bacteria; phylum Babelota; class Babeliae; order Babelales; family UBA12409; genus UBA12409. The sequence continues at coordinate 14,638 of CAYPXP010000010.1, read as the reverse complement.
ATTTTCACCAAATTGCGAAAGATCAACAATAGAACGCAATGCTCTCCCAATGATGCGAGAAATTTCTACTGAACGACCATTGCGTTTAAATGATGAACTTTCGCGAAAAGTTCTGGTTATTGTTGAAGCAGGCAAAAGCGAATATTCCGCTGTTAACCATCCAGTTCCCTTACCACGCAAAAAAGGTGGCACATTTTCTGTAAGCGTTACCGCACAGAGGACCTTCGTTTTGCCCATCTCAAACAATACTGAACCAGGTGCATATTCAAAAATGTTTTTAGTTAAGGTTAAATTTCGTAACTGATTAATCTCTCTACCATCAGCACGTTTCATTTTTGACCTTATTTCTTATCTGCTTCTTGCGCTATTGCTAAACGAATACGACCTGTTTCTGAATCGTAATCCATAACTTTAACGTCTAAAGATGATCCAATTGGAAAATCTTTATCAAGATTGCGTTGTTTTTCACGTGGAACTGCAGAAATATGAAGTAAGCCAGATTGACCCGGTACTAATTCAACAAAAATGCCAAAGTCAGCAAGACGAACGACTTTCCCTTTGAAAACTTCGCCAACATGCAATTGTCCTGCAATAACCTTTATCCACTTAATGGCTTTTTCAAGATCCGCTTCAGGACCACCAAATATATTTACACGACCATCTGGACCAATATCAATTGTTGTTCCAGTTTTTTCAATAATTTCTTTAATGGTTTTACCACCACCACCAATAACAGCACCAATTTTATCTGGAATGATATTAAATGAAATTATTTTTGGAACCAATGGCGACATTTCAGCACGAGGCTCTGACATAACGGTTTGCATCTCTTTCATAATATGCAAACGACCTTCACGAGCTTGATCTAAAGCTTTTTCAAAGACTTCGCGAGGTAAGCCACCCTTGTACTTAATATCCATTTGAATTGCAGTAATACCTTCAGTAGTTCCTGCAACCTTAAAGTCCATTAATCCATACGCATCTTCAAATCCATTAATATCTGTTAATGCTTGATAGGTTCCACTTGAACTACGCAAAAGTCCCATCGCAATACCACTCACCATATGTGAAATAGGAATACCGGCATCTAAAAGAGCCATGGTAGAACCACAAACGGTAGCCATAGAACTTGATCCATCGGATGATAAAATATCGGTAACCAAACGAGTCGTATAAGGAAAATCTTCTTTATCGGGTAACACTGGCAATAATGCCGTAGCGGCTAAATTACCATGCCCAACTTCTCGTCGACCTGGACCACGCATTGGACGAACTTCACCAACGGCAAATGAAGGGAAGTTGTAGTGCAACATAAACTGCTTATTACTATCTTCATCAATCAAATGCTCAGTTCTTAACTCATCTTGAGCACTTCCTAAGGTTGCGCTCGTTAATGCCTGAGTAGCACCACGTTGAAAAACTGAAGATCCATGTGCATATGGCAAAACACCAATATCAATAGTTATTGGACGAACTTGTGTAAATGAACGTCCATCAATACGCTTGTCATCAGCAAAAATTAATGCCGTAACTTTTGGTTTTAAAACATCTTCAAAAATATAGTCTATAAAACTTTCTGAAACTTCTTTATCTTCAATATTTTTTTTATATTCAGCTAGGAAGCCTGTCTTCAAAGCGGTCATTGCTTCATTTCGCTCACTCTTAACTTTAGCAAATAGAGTACGCAAACGACTTTCAGTTAAATAATCATCAGCACGCTTTTGCCAAACATCCCAATTGAGCGGCATTTCGGCAGCCTCTTTTTTCACCACAAGTTCAGTGATAATGTGCTCTTGCCAAGCTACTTGTTCTTTGATTGCTTCATGACCAAGAAACAACGCTTCAACTAAATCTTCTTCAGATAAATGGATTGAAGCTCCTTCAACCATATTGATACCTTCTTTGGTACCAGAAATTAACAATTTAATATCTGATTGAAGACGTTCTTCATGAATAGGGTTAACTTTGAATTTGCCATTAATACGAGCAACTTCAACAGTTCCTATCGGTCCTAAGAAGGGTATCTTGGAAGTGCTTAATGCAATCGATGCTGCTAAAGATGCTAATGGTGCAGGCGAATGCTTTTGATCATATGATAATAATTCGATATACACTTGTACTTGATTAAAAAATCGTTCTGGAAAAAGAGGACGTATGGCACGGTCAATTAACCGTGCAGTTAAGACTTCTTTGTCAGTCCATTTACCTTCACGTTTAAAATAACCACCAGGAATTTTTCCTGCAGCAGAAAAAAGCTCACGGTAATCAACGGTTAATGGTAAAAAACCAGGAAATTCTTTTAATGGTGCCTGAACAACAGTTGCCAACAGAACTGTACCACCTTGCTGAAACCACGCAGCACCATCAGCCTGCTGGGCATACTTACCAAGGTCTACACTATAACCATATTTATCTAAGGTAAATTTTTTTGACATAACAACCTAACTTATTTTCGCAAACCTAATTCTTTTATTAAATCAGTATAAGCTTCAGTCTTATGCTTTTTAATATACAATAAAAAACGTTTGCGACGATTTACTTTCTTTAAAAGCCCACGTTTTGAGCTAAAATCTTTTGGATTAAGACCACAATGGCCTTGTAATTTGTTGATATCTTCTGTTAAAGCAACAATTTGAACTTCAACAGAACCGGTATCAGTTTCATGCTTCTTAAATTTATCACTAAGTGAAGCAGTTTTTTTAATCATATTTGTTTAAAACCTCTTGTCTTTTACTTTAAAATGGTAGGCGCAAGCGGATTTGAACCGCTGACCCCTGCTACGTCAAAGCAGTGCTCTACCGCTGAGCTATGCGCCTCTTCGAAATTCTTCTTCAGCTTCTTTTTTCTCTTGCTCTATTGCCATTCTTTCTAATTCTGAAACATCTTCACCGATATATTTTTCGGCGAAAGATCGAATGCCAGTACCAGCTGGTATTAATTTACCAATACTTACATTTTCTTTCAAGCCATATAAGTGATCTATATCTCCAGCAATCGCGGCATCTGCAAGAATACGTGTTGTTTCTTGGAATGACGCTGCCGATATAAAGCTCTCAGTATCAAGTGATGCCATAGTAATACCCATTAACACAGGTTTTGCTATTGCAACCTTTTTACCTTCTTCTTTCAAAGCTTTATTAATCATTTGAAAGTGAACTTTATCAATACGATCGCCAACTAAAAAGTCAGAATCACCTGAACTTATTACACGAACTTTACGCATCATTTGATGAGCAATAACTTCAATATGACGATCATCGGTATCAATACCATGCAAACGATAGATAACTTGAATTTGATTAACCAAATATCTTTGCAATGCCGTTGGACCAGATATACGTAAAATATCATGTAAAACAGGTTCACCTGATGTTAATAAGTCACCGGCTAAAACATGTTCTCCGTTACTTACATTAAGCTGCTGATTTCGCGAAACAAAATAATCAAATTTATCTCTTCCAGAAACCACACTAACTTTAATTAAACCACGCTGCATGCCACCGATAACAATTTCACCATCAATATCAGAAATAATAGCAGGATCTTTACTTACGCGCGCTTCAAACAATTCAGCAATACGTGGTAATCCGCCGGTAATGTCTTTTGCTTTTGTCATTTGTTGCGGCATTTTAACAAGTACATCACCAACTGAAACTTTTTGATTTGGACTTACTATAAGATAAGAGCGTGGAGGCAAATAATAACGAGCTAACTCATTACCTTCATCATCCATAATGCTTAATGCTGGTTGATAACGATCACCTTTATGCTCCAAAATCATACGACGCATTGTGTTAGTTGCTTCATCCAAACGCTCTTGTAACGTCACATTTTCAACTAAATCATCATAATGAATAATACCGGCTTTTTCAGTTAAAATAACTTTATTGTCTGGATCTTGTTCAAACAACAGACCATCTTTTTTAACATGTTGTCCATCCTGAACAAATAACGTCGCACCATATGAAACATCATATTCTTGTAACTGACGACCTTCAGGATTCAAGAGAGCCATCTTAGCCTTACGACTCATCACAACAAATTCACCCGCACGATTCTTTATAATACGCGCATTACGCAATTGCACTGTTGCTTCTTGTTTAGCTTTATAGACCGCCTGTTCCAACAATCCGCTCACCGTACCACCAACGTGGAAGGTTCTCATCGTTAACTGCGTTCCAGGTTCACCTATGGATTGTGCCGCTATAACACCTACAGCTCCACCGACAGCAACTAATGAGCCTCGAGCAAGATCCATACCATAACAATGAGCACAAACACCACGACGGGCTTGGCACATCATTACTGAACGAATTTTAATCTTTGAAATAGCCGCATCAGCTATGCGAGCGACAAGTATTTTATCAACTAAGGTACCTTGAGGTGCTATAATTTCACCAGTTATAGAATCTTTAAGATCTTCTGCTAACACACGCCCATAAACTCGTTGTGCAACCGGCATAATAATGTTGCCAGATTCACGCAAATCTTCAATTTCTATATAACCAAGAGTATGACAATCATGCATTGAAATAATAACATCTTGAGCAACATCAACTAATCGTCGTGTTAAATAACCTGAGTTTGCCGTTTTAAGCGCAGTATCTGCCTGTCCCTTACGTGCACCGTGAGTTGAAATAAAGTATTCAAAAACGCTGAGACCCTTTTTAAAGTTACTCTTAACCGGCGTTTCCATAATTTCACCAGACGGCTTACCCATTAAACCACGCATACCAACAAGCTGTTTTACCTGTTCTCTGGTACCTTTTGCACCAGAGTCAAGCATCATGAAAACCGAATTGAAAGGTTTAAACTTTTTATCTTCGTTTAAAAATGCCTGTTCATCTTGATATTCAAACTCTTTTTGCATTTGACCAGCAACATCAGATGTCGCCTGACTCCAAAGACCAATAACCTTACTATATCGTTCACCATTGGTGATAGCACCTTCACGATAAAGTCGTTCAACACGCTGAACTTCTTTTTCAGCTTTTTGAACAATTTCATCTTTTTTAGATGGAATAATCAAATCTTCGATACCAAATGATGCACCAGCCGAAGTTGAGTAGGAAAATCCAAGCTTTTTGATATTATCAAGCATGATCACAGTTTTTTCACGACCAAATTTTGTGTAAATTCGATCAATCAAGCGAGCAACGTCTTTTTTCTTAATAACATAGTTAATCCATGCAAATTCAGAATCTTCTGGTAAGGCACAATACAAAATAACACGACCAACGGTAGTTTCAACAATATCACCTGATTCTAAACGAACTTTAATACGAGCATGTAATGTAGCAGCTCCATTTTGAAAAGCTGAAACAACTTCATCGGTACTTGAAAAGACAATTCCTTCACCTTCCGCGCCACTACGTACTTTGGTCATATAATAAATACCAAGTACCATATCTTGTGAAGGAACGGTAACCGGACGACCATTGGAAGGAGATAATAAATTTTTACTGGATAAGATCAATTCACGTGCTTCAGCTTGTGCTTTAATACTGAGTGGCAAGTGAACAGCCATTTGGTCACCGTCAAAGTCAGCGTTAAATGCAGCACATACTAATGGATGAATTGAAATTGCTTTACCCTCAATAAGAATTGGAAAAAATGCCTGAATACCCAAACGGTGCAATGTTGGCGCACGATTTAAGAGAACTGGCCTTTCTTTTACCACTTCTTCAAGAACGTCCCAAATTTCATCAGCGCCATCTTCGATTAAACGTTTCGCTGCTTTTAAATTTGGAGCATGCTCACAACGAACTAATTCTGCCAATACATAAGGTTTAAATAATTCCAATGCAATTATTTTTGGCAAACCACATTGATCCATTTTTAATTCAGGATCAACAACAATAACAGAACGTCCGGAGTAGTCAACACGTTTACCTAATAAGTTTTGACGGAAACGACCTTGTTTACCACGCAACATTTCACTGAGTGACTTTAATGGGCGTTTGTTTGATCCACGAACCGGTTGACCACGACGACCATTATCAATCAATGCATCAACAGACTCTTGTAACATCCGTTTTTCATTTTTAATAATGACTGAAGGAGCTTCAATATCAAGTAAACGACGTAAACGAATATTGCGATTCAATACGCGTCGGTACAACTCATTCAAATCAGAACTTGCAAAACGACCACCTTCTAGCGGAACTAACGGTCTTAAATCTGGTGGCAAAACAGGCAACACTTCAAGGACTAATAAATCGGGCGTTAACCCAGCATGAAGTAATTCTGAGACTACCTTTACGCGACGCATCAGCTTATGACGAGCAGTAACCGAAACTGATTTTTCATACTCTTTTTTGAGCATTTTTAATTCAGCATCCAAATCCATTCGCTTGAGTACATCACGTACAATTTGAGCACCCATATCTGCACGAAATTCAACATCTTCAGGATGCGCTTCCAAATAATCTTCATATTCATTTGACGTTAAGACAGTCTTCATCGAATAAGGAGAATTACCTTGATTAAACACCATATAGGCATCAAAATAAATAACTCGTTCTAAATCCTTAACCGGCAAATCCATAATGATACTTAAAAAACTTGGAATACCTTTGAGATACCAAATATGAGAAACTGGCGCAACTAATTCAATATGCCCCATTCGTTCACGACGAACACGAGCTTGAATAACTTCAACACCGCATTTTTCACAGGTTACCCCACGATGTTTCATGCGCTTGTATTTACCGCAGTTACATTCCCAATCCTTAACAGGACCAAAAATACGTGCACAAAAAAGTCCATCTTTTTCTGGTTTTAATGTACGATAGTTTATCGTTTCTATTTTCTTTACTTCACCATATGATAAAGATCGAATTTTTTCAGGAGAAGCAAGCGACAGCCGAACGGCATTAAATTGCGCCGCATTAATATACTCTTTAAATCGTGCAAGCATCTGACTATTCACTGATTTCCTCCCTGCTTCCCTTAAACAAGTCAACTTGTAAAGCCAAACTTTGTAGTTCTTTAATTAAGACATTAAATGACTCTGGCAATCCTGGTTCAGGAATCTCTCTTCCATCGCCACGCACAATAGTTTCATAAACACGGTGACGGCCAGTTACGTCATCAGATTTGTAAGTAAGCATCTCTTGTAATGCATAGGCCGCGCCATATGCTTCAAGAGCCCACACTTCCATTTCACCAAATCGTTGACCACCAAACTGTGCTTTACCACCAAGTGGCTGCTGTGTTACTAATGAGTACGGTCCAACAGAACGAGCATGCAATTTATCATCAACCATATGATTAAGTTTCATCATATAGATCGAACCAATTGTCACTGGCTGTTTAAAATATTCACCCGTTCTACCATCATGAAGCATATATGCACCAGATGTATTAAGATTTAAGTCTTTCAACAATGGACAAATATCATCTTCGAACGACGCACCATCAAAAACTGGCGTTGCAAATGATAACCCTTGTTTTGCAGTACGTTCAGCCAAATCCATTAATGCACGCTTACCATGAGTCTCAACATATTCAGCAACAAATGCTTTGCCGTACCATTTTTCAAGATACTGAACAACAACATCCTGTTGTTTTTCTTCTAATGCTTCTGCTAATTTGCGACCCGCCTGAACTCCAGCAAATCCTAAAAGCGTTTCTAAGATTTGACCAACATTCATACGAGACGGAACACCAATAGGATTGAGCACTATATCAATAGTACGTCCATCATCTAGATAAGGCATATCTTCGCGTGGAACAATGGTAGAAACTACCCCTTTGTTACCATGACGACCGGCAACTTTATCACCAACTTGTACATGTCGCTTAGAAGCTACATATACTTTAATCATCTTAATAACACCCGAAGGTAATGGATCACCTTTCTTGAGTGCACTAATACGCTCTCTCTTCAAATTCTCTAGAATAGCAATTTGAGTTTGATACGTTTGCGCCAACCGCTCTAATTTTTCATTAACTTCATCATCTTTTGTTCTTAATACTAAAAGACGATCTACCGTTAATTCTTTTAAGGCGTCTAGATCAAATGATGTTTTAGTTTTTAATAATTTTGCTGATATTTTACCTACCGGAACTTGTTTTTGTAGCAATAAAACTGCTTTAACGGCAATCATGTCAGCCAATAAGGCACATTGCTTTTCATGCTCACTGTCAATCTTAATCGTTTCAACAGAAACAACATCTTTGTAACGTTTATCTTTGCGAATACCGCTACGAGAAAAGACTTTTACATCAACAACACTGCCATCAATTCCAGGTGGAACTCGTAAAGAAGTATCTCGGACTTCACGAGATTTCTCACCAAAAATTGCTCGCAATAATTTTTCTTCAGGCGAATATTGAACGTCCCCTTTGAGCGTAACTTTACCAACGAGAATATCTCCCGGTTTTACACGGGCGCCTATTCTAATGACACCATCTTCATCAAGTGGGCTTAGCGCCTTTTCACTTACGTTAGGAATGTCACGAGTAATCTCTTCAGGCCCAAGTTTTGTATCACGAGCTTCAACAATATATTCATCAATGTGTACCGAAGTTAATACCGATTCAGCTACCAATCGTTTACTCAAGACAATAGCATCTTCAAAGTTGTAACCATGCCACGGCATAAAGGCAACCAATAAATTTGACCCAAGGGCCAATTCGCCATTAGTAATAGCGGCACCGTCAGTCAAAATTTGACTTTTATTTATATGATCACCAACTTTAACAATCGGCTTTTGATGAATCCATGTGCTATAGCTTGATCGTTCAAATTTTCGCAAATGATAAATATCAACACCATTAGCCAGCCATGAATCAGTCGTATTAAATTCAGTTTCATCTACACGAACAATAATTTTTTCAGCAGAAACATAGGCAACAGTTCCCGCATGTCGCGCAGCTATAACAGCACCAGGCGATGCCTTACAAACTTCACGTTCCATTCCAGTGCCAACAAGCGCTGTTTGACAACGAATCAGCGGAACTGCTTGACGTTGCATATTTGCACCCATCAATGCACGACTTGCATCATCATGTTCTAAAAATGGAATTAATGCAGAAGCGACAGATACCAACTGTTTAGGAGATAAATCAATATACGTAATATTTTTTAAATCGGTATATAAAAAGTTACCTTCATAACGAGCCAAAACTGAATTTGTTTCAATTTTAGTTCCGGTTTTGTCTACTGCATCGGCTTGAGCGATATATTTACTCGATTCCTGAAAGGCATCTAAGAAAATAACATCACCCTTAATTTTACCGTCTAAAACTGGACGATATGCCGTTTCAATAAATCCTAAATCATTAACCATCGCATAGGTCGCCAAGGACGAAATCAGACCAATCGTTTGACCTTCTGGCGTCTCAATTGGACAAATACGACCATAGTGTGATGTATGAACGTCACGAACTTCATAAGTCGCACGATCCTTCATAACACCACCAGGTCCTAATGCTGATAATCGACGTTTATGAGCAATTTCAGACAATGGATTTGTTTGGTCCATAAATTGCGACAATTGACCGGTACCAAAAAATTCCCGTATTACAGCAACTAATGGCTTAACGTTAAGAAAATCTTGAGGCATCAATGATGCATTGAGATCTTGTACTCTGAAACGTTCACGAACAATTCGTTCAATACGTGAAAAACCTACATAAAATTGATTACTTAATAATTCACCAACTAAACGTACACGACGATTTCCTAAATGATCTATATCATCTAATTCGCCTTCGCCACGTTCGCGCATATTAACCAAATATTTAACCGTAGCAACGATATCTTCAAGAGTTAACGTTGTAATTTCAACAGGTACATTTAAATTAAGTTTACGATTCATTCGCAAACGACCGACTTTGGTTAAGTCATACGTGCGCGAAGAAAAAAACATTGTCTCTAAGCGTTGCAATACATCTTTAACCGATGTACTATCGCCAGGCCACACTTTATGATGAAGCTCTTTAAGCGCTTGATCTTGATTCATACAATGATCATGCGATAAAGCAAGTGCAAGTGTTGGTTGAACTACAAATCCATGTGAAGCTATCAAACTAAATGAAAGCCCTTTATGCTGTTTAAACGTATTAAATAAATCTTCAGTTAATTGTTCGCCTTGAGCAGCAAGAACTTCACCAGTTTCAGAATCAATAACATCATGAGCAAAAACTTTGTTTAATAAATGTGATTTTGCTAAAGCTAAAGACTCAACCTTGTCAGCCTGTAATTGTTTCAACAAAGCTTTGTTTATACGGCGACCAACATAATTATCTTCTAATTTTTTTGGCAACATACCTAATTCAATACGTTGACCAATAATATTATCATCTAATTTTTTATAATATGACTCTTTTTCAATAAAGACAGAATCTGCACCATAAAACCGCGCTATAATTTCATCACGTGGGATACCAAGCGCTTGCAAGAATGTCGTAACCAATAATTTCTTTTTTTTATCGATACGAACATATAAAAGGTCATTATTGTCAAATTCAAAATCCACCCAAGAACCACGCATTGGAATAATGCGCGCTAAATAGTAAGGACGCCCGCGCAAATCGCTGGTCTTCTTACTTTGAGAAAAAACAACACCGGGCGAACGATGTAACTGACTAACAACAACACGATCAACACCATTGATAAGGAACGTTCCTTGATTTCCTAATTTATAGCGACCTTCATCTTCATAAAGATCCGCCATTACCGGAATATCAGCTAAGAAAATCTCTTGTTCTTTAATATCACGAATGGTCTTGCTGCCTTGCATATCGACATTCCAACTAACAAGTTGTACTGTCACACGCAATGGCAATGCAAACGTTTGTCCGCTTGAGCGGCATTCATCTACAGTCATAGGCAACTTAAGATGTACACGCGTCAAGCATGATGGGCAAACCTTATAACGTGCCGCATCATTTTTTTGACATTTTGGACACTGCATATGGTCATTGAGACGCGAACATCCAACCGCACCACACGCAGAACAAGTCCAAGTATAACGATCAACAATTCCAGTTAATTTACCACAGGTACATGCCCAATCACCTAACTGATAACTGACGTATTCCAATGATAATTTTCCTTCATAATCGATAGGAAAAATATCACGCAACACCTTCTCTAGTCCCGTTGGAAACCGCTCTTCTTGAAGATAATCTAATTGTACAAAATCATTAAATGACTTTGATTGCACTTCGATTAAATTCGGAACCGGAACAGCATCTTTCAGCTTGCCAAATGATTTGCGAATAACCTGCTTACTTTTATCCAAGTAAGACATCAAGCGGCACCTCCCACAAAATCAAAAATTTAAGACAATTCTACTTTAGCACCAGCTTCTTCTAGCATTTTCTTCATTTTCTCCGCTTCTTCTTTAGGCGCAGCTTCAGCAATAACAACAGGTGCACTTTCTGCTTTTTCTTTAGCTTCAGTTAAACCTAAACCAGTAACTAAAGCACGTAATGCTTTAATTACTTTAATTTTTTCAGCGCCGGCTTCTTTTAAGGTAACCTTATATTCGGTTTTTTCTTCAGCAACAGCGGCTACAGCAGCACCAGCTACAGGAGCGGCAGCTACAGGCATTGCAGCTGAAACACCAAATTCTGTTTCAAGCTTCTTAACAAGATCAGCAAGATCTTTAACTGACATTTCAGAAATATTTGAAATGATATCTTCTAATGTTACTTTTGATGGCATAGTAAATACTCCAACACACGTTAATTGTACAATTATCTTTATGCTTCTTTCTCTTTTTTTTCTGCAATCTGCTTAAGCACAATAAGCAATCGAACGACAAGCATATTTAAAACTCCAACAAATTGTCTTATCGGAGCTTGCATTGTTCCCACAACTTGAGCAAGCAATATCTCTCGTGATGGCAACGTGGCAATATACTTAACTGTCGCTTGATCTAAAAATTCCTTGTCTACATAACCAAGAACTATATCAAGCTTTTCGTTCTCTTTAGCAAAGTCATATAAAACTTTAGCTACACTTGTTGGCTCTTTTGATGCAAAAACAACCCCTCTTTGTTCAACCAAGAAAGGCTTGAACCCTTCAAACAGTGCCCCTTCACCTAGTGCACGTTTAAAGAGACGCATCTTTGCAACCTTCAGCCGCGCACCACTAGCTCGCAACTTACCTCGTAACTCTTGAAGCGAATTAACCGATAAGCCACTATAACCAATTACATACGCTGCTTCAGATTCAGCAAACCCTTTTTTAAGGGAATCAATTAAAATTTCCTTTTGTTGACGATTCATTGATTATTCCTAAACCTTAAAAGCATCATCTATAACTATTTCGATGCCCGGACTCATGGTTGATGAAAGAGTAACCTTTTTAATAAACCGTCCCTTAGCCGCAGCTGGTCGGGAAGATATAATTGATTTCATCAATACCATAAAGTTTTCATAAAGCTTTTGATCATCAAAAGACTTTTTTCCTATTGGAACATGCAAAAGGCCGGTACGATCATTTTTAAAGAACATCTTACCTTTTTTAAGTTCCTTAATAATAGGAGCTACATCAAAGGTTACCGTTCCAACTTTTTTATTTGGCAGCAATCCTCGCGGACCTAATAATTTAGCCAATTTTCCAACTGGACCCATCATGTCCGGTGTTGCTACGGCATAATCAAAGTCGAGCCATCCACCTTCAATCTTAGCTATAAGATCTTCGGCACCAACTATATCAGCTCCAGCCTTTTCAGCTTCATCTGCGTAAGTATCTTTTGCAAAGACGATAACTTTTTTTTGTTTACCAACGCCATGAGGATACATAATTGATCCACGTACTGATTGCTCAGATTTTCCAGCATCAATACCTAAATTGACATCAATACCAACGGTCTCGTCAAATTTGGCGTACGCCGTTTTTTTGACTTCTGCTATAGCTTCTTGAATGGCCAATTTTTTGCGACCACCAAGCTTATCTATTGCAGCTCTATACTTTTTACCTCTTGTTGCCATATGCATCCTTAATCTTTAACCTCAATACCCATGCTACGCGCACTTCCAGCAATAATTTTTTTTGCTTGTTCAATATCGAAAGCATTAAGATCGGCCATTTTTAATTGGGCGATATCTTCAACATCTTTCCATGAAATACGTGCGATATGGCTCGTGTGAACCGATGCTCCCTTTTCTACCTTCGCTTTTTTCTTAATTAGCTCAGATGCTGGCGATGTTTTCGTAATAAAGGTAAAACTACGATCGGTATAAACAGTAATAACAACTGGAACTGTCTCGCCTTTACGACTTGAAGTTTCAGCGTTAAAACGCTTACAAAAATCCATAATATTTACCCCATGCTGACCTAGCGCCGAACCAACTGGTGGCGCTGGTGTAGCCGCACCAGCAGGAATCTGTAACTTAATCATTGCTTTAACTGGTTTTGCCATTGTTCAACCTATTAATGTTTAACCTGATCAAAACTCAACTCTACCGGCGTCATACGACCAAAAATACTGACCATTACTTTTAGTCGTTCATTTTCAGCATCAATCTCTTCGACAATCCCTACGAAACCTGCAAATGGGCCGCCTACTATATCTATTTGACTGCCAACAACAAACTCTGGCGTCTCACTTTTGACGACCACCTCTCCCTTGATCGTCTTAACGATACGTTCAATCTCTTTTTTGGAAAGCGCTACCGGTTCCTTTCCTCCAAGAAATTTCAACACGCGCGGAGTCTTTGCGACCAACTGATACGTTTCTGGCATCTGATCCATTTCAATCAAGACGTAACCAGGAAATAACCGTTGATCTTTAGTCTCTTGAGCTGAAAAAAAATCTTTAACTTGTGCCGATGGAATAAGAATATCTCCAAATAATTCATTCATGCCATTTTCTTGCACATACTTGAGTATGTCAGACTTAACCTGATCTTCATATCCAGCATAAACTTGAATAACATACCATCGTTTCATTTTACTGAGTCCCTGTTTTCAGTTACCCTATCCCATTCACAACTATTGTGCATAAACAATTTCACTCAATAAGCTTAAAATAAAATCAACACCACCAAGATAGGCTGCGAAAGCTGCTATTATAATCAAAACTACAATAGTTGAACCAAGAAATTCATCAAAATTTGGCCACGCAACTTTTCCCAGCTCTATGCGCACTTCCTTGAAAAATGTTATTAAATTCATAATCATAACTTTTACCATTCAATTTGAGCTCAAATTATTATTTTCCTCCAAAACAGGCAAATTTGGCAGGCCAGGAGGGATTCGAACCCCCAACCGTCAGATTTGGAGTCTGTCGCTCTACCAATTCGAGCTACTGGCCTCGAACATCAAGCGACATCTGCGCCGCTTCTTATTCATCTCACCCTTTTGAGATCTTTTTCATAATTTAGCTTCTGGAGCCCGCGACCGGATTTGAACCGGTGACCTCTCCCTTACCAAGGGAGTGCTCTACCGACTGAGCTACGTGGGCCTCTGATACTACTAACAACCTTATACCTTACATATAAGATTAAATTAAAAAAAGAAAAAACACAAATTCTATCATATCAAGGCAAGTTCTGATTTGTTCTTATTAAATCAAGCGTTATTTACAACTCAAAACAATGTCAAATTACGTTATAAAAAAATGGAGCTGGCGATTGGATTTGAACCAACGACCTGCTGATTACAAATCAGCTG
>CAYPXP010000009.1:0-15627 GCA_964414965.1 uncultured Pseudomonadota bacterium | reverse complement strand
AAATCATGAAAGGTAAATAGGCATAAAACATAACTAATGCCACGGCAATGATCGTGTTCATAAGATGAAGCGGTTCTTTAATAATATGTAATGAGAGTAACAGCTTATTTAGAAGACCATTACGATCTAAAATAAAGAACCACGAATAAACATGTACTAAAAAATTAACCCAAAATGGCAGTGTAAACAAAAAAACTAATATATTTTTCCAACGCCCCCCTCGAAATGCTATGAAATAACATAAAGGATATGCCGCTAGAAGACAAAAAAAAGCATTAAAAACAGCCAATAACAAAGACCGCAAGATAATTCGAACATGCGCGCCTGTAAACAATTCCAAATAAAAACGAGAAGTGAAACCAAATGATCGAGAATAAATACTCGCTATAATAACAATTAAAAAAGGAACCCATAAAAAAATAACTTCCCATAAAATAGCTGGTAGCGAAATAAAATAGTTAATACGATCAAAGAAAAGCTTTTTTATATTCATTACTTTTCCAATAAAAGAGCATTATCTTTTTGCCAATATAAGTTTACCGTATCACCTTCAACAATCACATCACGAGCAAAATGCTCTTCGTTTTGTTCAAATACGGTAATTATTTTTTTATTACTTAATACAACCAAATATTCTGTAGCACGGCCATGATAAATAATAGAGTCAACACGTGCCTGAATATGATTAGAAAAGTTCGCCTCTTCTTCTTTACTTATTTCAATTTTTTCAGGACGAACGCTTAATAAAATTTCATGTCCCGCTTGTGCCCATGATTTTGTCGAATCAACCGAAACTTCTAATGGCTCAAGTCCCGAAACTAATAAATACCACTTACTATTAATATACTCTAAAATACCGCGAAATAAATTTGTTTTTCCAACAAACTGAGCCACAAAAGATGTATTGGGAAATTCATAAACCTGTTTGGGCGTCCCAATCTGTTCAATATCACCATCAGCATTCATAATTGCCATTTGATCAGCAACAGCTAAAGCCTCTGCTTGATCATGTGTTACATAGACAAATGTGGTTTTTAACTCATATTGCAAATCAATTAATTCAACTAACATTCTTTCTTTTAACTTAGGATCTAACGCAGCCAACGGCTCATCTAATAATAATACTTTTGGTTCATTTACAATCGCACGAGCAATTGCTACCCGTTGTCGTTGGCCACCGGATAATTGACCGATCGATTTTTGTGCTTGTCTTTCCAAGTGAACCTTTTCTAACATGCGCAATACACGGTCATGAATTTCTTGCTTAGGCAACCCTTTGATTACTAGCCCATAAGCAACATTTTCAAAAACATTTAAATGTGGGAATAAAGCATAATGCTGAAAAACAGTATTCACTCGTCGTTGATTCACAGGAACATTGGTAACATCGATTTCCTCGAGAAAAATTTTACCAGAACTAACTTGCTCAAAGCCAGCAATAAGTCTCAAAATTGTGGTTTTACCACATCCACTAGGCCCTAACAAGGCAAAAAACTTTCCCTCAGGTATATGTAAATTTATATTGGTCAAAATCTCTTCTGAACCATACCATTTTGTAACGTGTTCAAAACGAATTGCATCCATTATTTTTTACCATCTCTCGCAATAACAAATGGCACTATTACATCCGAGAATGTACATGGCACAACAACCGCTACAATTAATAACGCAAAAACCATGCCCATCTGTTTATCCCAATGCAAAAAGCCATTGGCAACCATATAAAACATTGAGGCCATAGAACTAAGAAGAATATGACCAAAATGCAACCAACTGGTAAATAATGACGATTCATGACATCGGTCAACATGAAAACGTAATATAAAACCAGTCATCACTCCAAGTATCAAGAAAATACCTATGTTAGAAAATTCATTTATAAAGCAAATATGCAAAGACATTTTTACGCCTAAGATTCGCCCTGCAACATATGGCAATAAAATATCAGAAAGCATACAAAAAAAAGCCGGCGAAATCGTTCCAACTAATATTCCCTTAATAAAATTACGGGAATATCTAAAAAAGGTTAAAATCGCACCAGCTGAAGCAAAAAGAATATGCATAAAGTGGAACGTATGAAATAATCGATGAAATGAATGCTTCACAACATAGAGCGCAACACCGCCGCCAGGCGTCACTAACGCTAAAATAATTAACCCAATAGTTAATGAAAAAACTGCATATGGAAAATGACATACAAACTCATCAAATAATGTATTTATATGTTTAGGTGAGCCACAACAATGACCATTATCTTTTGTTTTCATTCATATATTCCCCCACTAAAAGATAAAACTAATGTTTTCAATATAACTATTTTTTTTAAGAACGCAATAAAAATATTTTCTACAAACTTATTTAAAATTTTTAACGCCATTCTTCATCATAAAAAAATCGTTAAAATGCGTGACCTATGGTTAAAAACCACGCCAACGAAGAACGTTCCGCTTCAAAATATCTTCCCTTCCATCCAATGTCAAATCGTAATGGCCCTAATGGTGTAACATAACGCAATCCACCGCCAAATGCATTTCCATGACAAAATTTATTATTTATCTCATTTTTCAAACAACCAAAATCATAAAATAAGACTGCCCCAAATCGTTGAGTTAACATACATCTTAATTCAACATTTAAGCTTGCCATTGTTCGACTACCTTGTGGGACCCAATATCTTTTACCATCTGCTACATACGTTACAACAGGTGGCACAAAATCTTGTTGATAACTCCTTATCGTACATGGCCCACCTAGATAAAAACGTTCAGATGGAATTAGCTTGTTAAAAGAAGTTGTGAAAATATGCCCAATTCGACCACGCAAAGCACCAACCAACCTATAATTAAAAGGAATAAAAAATGATTGCTCAAAAAGAACACGTACTAAGCGATGTGTACGATAATCTAACGGAATCATAACTTTTGAATAAACTCGTGTAATTATACCCTTCTTCGGATTTATCAAATCATCAACATATTCTAATGCCAGTTGAGGTTCAAAAAGTAAATAGGGTTCAGCTGTTCCAATTAAACAAGGCGCAAAATCTATAGCACGCGCCCCTTCTAGAAAAAGATTGGAAATTTTTTCTACCATCATGCCACCATTAACATCAAATGCAACGGGTTTATAGTTTAAATGAAAATTCATGATGCCACCGAATTCAGAGATGGTATATAATTTACAATGATAATTAGTATAACATAATTGATCATACTTCTTACTCATAGCTTGCACACTAAATGAAAAAGGAAGCCCTCCAACATGAGGGTAACGATATTGCAAAACAATATCCCGACAGTAGCGAGTAAGATCAGCCGAAAAAGATACGGTATCTGCATGATGTGTTATATTTTTATAAAGAACTGAAGCACCAACCTTATACGTATTAGCTTGCGATTTATTGCCACCAATAAATCCTATATGCCCTTGAAGCTCTAAAGGATCGTCAGCAACCAAATCTAAAACAACAGGACGTCTATTTAATGGATCACGATTTTGCAACGGAAATAAACGAATAGATTTAAACATATTCAAATCACGTAAGTTCGAAAATGTTTGATGAATTTTTCTCCGATCCCATGGATCTCCAGCTACATAAGCAAGCTCACGCTCTATTTTTTTATACGATAAAGCAGGAACACCGGTAATAATAGTATTGCCAAAAAAGGCCGTTGATACTTTTTTATCTATTTTCCATGTTAACTCTATAGTTCCTGCATCCTTATTAAATAGTGGCTCTATTGCCGCCTCTATATGTTTTTTTTTCAAAAAAGAGACAATCAAATCTTTTTGATGTTCTAAAATAGCCAGATCAAACAAACATGGCACTACTGATGGACGAATAATTTTCAATAATTCAATTTTTAATGCATGAGATAAATCACCGTCAATTACTATATTTTGTAATATTCTCTGTTTGCCCTCATCTATGGTCAAGTGCAACACATGAAAATCTTTATCAACAATAAATTCTTTTTCATCTATTTCGACATCCCAAAAACCATGTTGAACATAAAGGTCAAGCAATGCGTCACATGCCTGATCTAAAAAATTTTCATCAAGATAATCTTTTATAAAGAGTGGTTTAAAAAAACGCTTAATTTCTTCATGGCCAAATGCTTTAACTCCGTGAAAGACAACATTTTGAATTTTAATTTGTAGCCCTTCATTAATGTAAATATCCCAGCCACCTTTTGTTTGATTTGCTTCTATAACACACTGTAAAAAACCATGATTTTTGTACCATTGTTTAAGTGTATTTATTAAAAAAGGGGCTGAAGGTTGCCCTGAAAAAACATGCTCCAACGTAATATATTTAATTAATTGCTCATAAGTAAACCGCTTGTTTCCTCGAATACAAAAATAACTTCCAGAAGGAATATCAATCACAATCTCTAAATCAATGCTTTTTTTATTAGCTCTTCGTTCAAGTAAATTAATGGTCGATACCGGAAATCCGTGCCTTAATAACATAATTTTTAAATCTTGTGCAATCTCGTTTACCTTTGTTGCTTTATAAATGCGATATTTTAATCGTTTTGCAACATATTCTTTTAATCTTTTAGCCAATGCATCTTGATCTGATAAGAGTCCCTGTATAGTGCAACAAGCTTTTTTTATAATAAATCGACTACCCTTATTAATATGAATAGTGACAACAACTATCTTTTCTTGTTCATTCCATTTCAATTCATCACGAACAACAACATCCACATAACCCCGTTTTTGAAAATAAGAGCGATAACGCTTAAGTGATAATCGGTGCTTATCGTAATCAAAAGGCTCGCCGGGATTTAATAAATAACGTTGCTTCAATGCCTCTTTTCCTAACAAAACACCTCCTATAGAAACATATGAAAGCAACCATTGAGATCGCAATTTAAAATAAATAATTGCTCTATTTTTTTCATGTTTTATTGCAATCTTAATCGACTTAAATCGATTGCTCTTTTTTAAATAAAAACAGGCCTGATCAACATCTGTTACTGTTATTTGAGTTTCTAGTTTTAAACCAGTTAAAAATAAAAGATCTTGTTTCAAAACTGCAATATCAGAATCAATAATAATATCGTGTAAAAAAAATTTTTTTTTTACACATTGAGCAAAAATCCGTGGTCCATTAAGAGAATAGTCTAAATAAGTCCCAAAGGTCTGAAAAACAATAAAAAAAGATCCTAGAATTAATCTTTGTATACGTCCGTACATGATGCCCGAGCCCACCTGAACTTTGATAAAATTTTATAAAAACGACTCAATTATTAAAAAATTAAATCACGCGAAAAACACCACGATAATCACGATCCTTAATAAAAGGCTCTACCTCAATAACTGTAGGTCGAGCACCCTTGTAACCACTATACAATGCGTCAATAAATTCATCAATAGCATCATGGGCTCCATGAGCAACTATTTTGATTGTATTAGTCGTTTCTATATTTCCTATCCCTTCAATTGCGAGTCGTTCAGCATTTTTTTGAATAAAATTACGTAAAAGTTCCTGCGATGTTTTCACAATCAGCGTAATTTTCACACATTGATTCATCATACTCCCTTTTTTAACATATGCTGGACTTTAAACTGCAGCCTAGTAAAATTTATATAATACTTTAATAGCTAAAGGATCATTCTTGCAAGAAAAGAATAAAAAAGAAAGAAATAATAGTGTTCGAGTTCGATTTGCGCCAGCCCCAACTGGAAAAATGCATTTAGGTAATATTCGAACAGCACTTGAAAATTATCTCTTTGCTCACAAAATGAATGGACAACTCGTATTACGCATTGAAGACACCGACCCTGAAAGAAATTTCGATCCGGGCGCTCACCAAATTATTGCAACATTAAAATGGCTCGGACTCAATCATGATGAAGGACCATATTTTCAGTCAGAACGAACAACTATTTATCAAGAAAAACTCAAAGAACTTGAAAAAAAAGGCTTTATCTATCGCTGTTTCTGTTCAACCGAAGAACTTGAAAAAAAACGTGAACGACAAATTGCTTTAAAAAAACCGCCACGTTATGACCGCACATGTCTCAATTTATCAGATGAAGTAATTCAAAAGAAATTAGCTAACAATGAACCTTTTATTTGGCGATTTAAAGTCAACTCTGAAAAAACGGTCGAATTTACTGATCTTGCTCGCGGCATATTACCCTTCGATCTCTCCAATTTTTCAGATTTTCCTATTACCAGACAGGACGGATCTGTCACCTTTATCTTTGCTAACGCTATTGACGATATGCTCATGAATATCACCCATGTTTTACGTGGAGCTGATCATTTAACTAATACCGTCAATCAAATTCTTATTTATCATGCATTTAATGCGCCTGTTCCAATTTTTTGGCATTTACCAATCTTGTGTAATATCGAAGGAAAAAAATTATCAAAAAGAGATTTTGGATTCTCTCTTGAAGATTTAAAAAATGCTGGTTATTTATCTGAAGCTATTATCAACTATTTAGGTATTATCGGCGGTTCCGTAAAAGATGAAATTATGTCACTGGAGCAGCTGGTTCAATCGTTTCCAGAACATCCAAGCTCAACTGACCACATCAAATATGATGTTGAAAAACTTAACTGGGTTAATCACAAATGGATTGAACAATTAAATCCAGCTCAATTAGTTGCCGCTTGCAAACCATTTCTAGAGCAAGTTTATGATATAAAACACATATCAGAAAACAAATTAGAAAATTTACTAACACTGGTACAAAGCGACCTCATTACCTTAAAAACCGCAGTTGAAGCGATTCAATTTTACTTTAAAGAGCCAGTTATTACTGAAACTATTAATCCAGCACTCATTGCATTATTTGCTAAACACAAAGATACAATTAATGATCCACACGAATTTATCGAAGCACTTAAAGAAGATGCTCGCAAAGAAAACATAGCACCATCAACGTTGCTACAGACCATACGGCTCTTACTTATTGGTTCAAAAAAAGGACCACACTTAGAAGGATTATTAAAAGCTTTGGATAAAAAAGAGATTGTTAAACGTCTTCGTATAGCAAACGATTAGGCAATTGCTGTAACATCGTAACAAGATCTTGCTTTTCAAAATAGTGCATAAGACGTAAAAAATCTTCCTGAGAATCTTCTGTTACAAAAAATTCAAACATACTTTTGTTTGCGTCAAGGGTTCGATCAAAAGCTAAATGTTCGCAACTACGTAAAATACTCGTAAAAAGCCAAACTTTTTCTCTTTTAACAATAGCCTGAAAATAAAGACAATAAGCCATCTCAGTGAAATCTCTCATTTTGATAAATTTATAAATAAATAGTAGTTTTATACAGTATAGCATAACCATGTAATATAAAGGAACTTGATAATGGCAACTGATCAGAAGCAGACCATTGGTGTCTCCACCGCAACGATTGTCGGTATGAACGCCATGATTGGTGCAGGAATCTTCACGCTTCCAACGGCCTTGGGCGCTTACATTGGACCTGCCGGTATTTTAACCACATTATTAGTAACGGTTGCCGTTTGGTTCATGGCTCTTTCAATTGCACGTTTAGCAAGCCTTTTCCCTCAAGCTGGTTCCTTCTATACTTACACAAGTCAATGGGGTGGCCATATTATGGGTCTCATTTCCAGCGGGTCATATTTACTTGGTTTATTAATTGGCATGGGACTCTTATGTCGCATGGCAGGCGCTTATCTTCATCATTATGTTCCACTAGTATCTATTACGAATCTTGCCTTAATAATTCTTACAACGCTAACCATTTTGAACATGTGTGGGGTAGCTCTTTCTGAAGTGGGCCAATATATTTTAATTTTTTGTACCGTATTACCATTAGTTATCACTACCATCCTTTGTTTTATGAAAGCGAACATAGCTAACTTATTTCCTTTCGCTCCCTATGGTTATAAAAATGTATTATTAGCAACTCGTGAAATTATTTTTAGTTTTTTTGGATTTGAATCTGCAGCGTCTCTAATCCCACGCATGAAAGATCCACAAAGAAATGTTCCAAAGGCCTTAACTTACTCTATAGTTGCTGTTGGGTTAATCTATCTTACCTTTATAACGTCCTTGATTTTGGCAGTACCAATAAACCTATTCTCTAATCCAGAAACATTAGTTACTGATCCGTTAGGTAAAATATTTCCAAATTCAACATGGATACTCCATATTGTTAATTTTTCAATTTTATCAGCAATTCTTGGCACATTACATTCAATGATTTGGAGCTCTAGTTCACTTGCAATGTCTCTTATAAAACTTTTTAAAAGTCCACGTATAAAAAAATTAGTTCAAACTAACGTCATCACCAATCAAAAAATAGTCTTTATCGCTGGATTACTCATTCTCATGAGTTTTTTAACATTTAAAGGAAATCAATTTTTCTACTTCACAGCCTTATTCGTCGTATTTGCATATATAACATCAATTTTCACGCTGCTGACAATAAAAAGTGAATGGAAAACAAAACAAATTTTTATTGCTATTATGGGCCTTTTAACCGCAATAATCATATTCTTATTTGCCCTACAAGGAATAATTCAAACAATAGTGACATAAGTGTAATTTGACGTTGCGTAAATGATTGGATATGGTATTTCATAAGAAAACCATTGCATGGAGAAGAAGGAGTTTTAATGAACGCGCAAGCTCTCTTCAAATATTGCGTATTATGTATTCTGAGCTTTACCACCGTAACTCATGGTATCATCACCACCTTATCAAAAAATGATCCAGTGCCTTCATATACCGCCGATAATCCATTTGCTTTATTGGGCACACGACGTTACGAATACCTCAAAGGACGTGATACAAGCGATCCAAATGACAAACATATGAGCTTAGAAATCATGCCTTTTTACCAACGCGCTAATCGTGGGGCCAACATCTGTGGTTGTCGTACTGAACTTGGCGATATTGGTGGTAGATGGAATATGATTGCATTACTTCCATTCAATGTCCCTACGCCAACAGCTGGAACTGAACATTTTACGAATACTAATGAAGATTTGCCATGTGGACAAGTGCAAATACAAGAATTAGTAGCAATTCGAGATCAATTACTCTGGGAATTACAACAAGAAGCAGTATCAGGAACCACCTTGCTTCCTGATAATCTACAAAGTATTCAAGGCCTTCTTGACTTACAACAATCCAGTACAACATTAAAAGAAAATTTTGGCTTTTTTTCAGTTCCAATGAGTTATAAAAAAACGGGTATTCGTTTTAACGCCCAATTTTATTTGGGCAAAGGATTTGGCGCAGATATGCAAATTGGATTTGCTAGCATTTCTCAGTGCGCTACATTTACTAATCGAACCATACATTGTCAAGGTGGTTACAACAATCCATTCAACACGCAAACGGATGGAAGTCCTGTTTATGTAACAACAGCAACATGGAATGAAATGTGCAAAACGGTTAGTCGAGTTCTTATGGCAAACCTCGATGAGATTCTCTCATCAACGCAACTTTGTCAAAACTGTTGTCCATTCAATGAACAATCAATTGAAGATCTCAATGGTGAATTATTCTGGCGTTATCCCGTAGAAATTAACAAAAACATAAGCAGTTCACGCTATCCAAAACTGTTATTCATTCCATTTCTTGCCGTTGGCGGTACCTATGCAATTGCTAAAAACAGATGTCAATGTGATTTATTAGGATTATCTTTTGGCAATAATGGACACAGCGCGCTTCGCGTTCGTGGTGGCTTTAGCTTTGATTTTTATGAAACATTGCAATTAAGCTTTGAAGCTGGCGGCACCATGTTTAAAAGCCGAACTTATTGTGATTATCCAGTTCCAACAAATTACTTTCAACATCCTATTTATCCATTTAGAACAAATATACGCTACTGCCCTGGCAATAACTGGCATACCGTTGTAGGCATGTATGCTCATAACTTCTTCGATAATTGGTCATTTGTATTTGATTACATCTACGTTAATCACGATGATGATCATATTCGTCTATGTGGTAATAATTATGCTGCTGGAGCTGCCGGCAGTGAAACAACATGTCGAAACGATATTCATCCATTCAAGTCGGATGCTTTAGAATGCAATAGCAGTTGGTCGGCTCAGGTCTTTAATACCTCTTTATCATATAGTATTTCACCAGACTTAACGCTTGCCTTCTTTATGCAAATACCGGTAAAAAGAAAGAATGCTTATCGTTCAACAACATATATGGGCTCCTTCTACATGAGTTTCTAAATAGATAAAAAGCTGGACAGAAATTCTTAAAAAAAGTATTCTAAAATAAGTTAATAACTATAAACAATAATAGGTTGGTGACTACTAGTGAGTAAAAAAGCTAATATTCAAGTTCCCGTATACAGCAACATAGATCGCGCACTTAAACAATTAAAAAAGAAGATTGAACGCGAAGGTGTTGTGCGTGACATGAAGCGTTGTGTCTACTTTGAACCTCCAACGCAAAAAAAACGTAAACGTCTAATGAGAGCAATCAAACAAAATCTTATTCGTATGGCTACTAAAGGTCTTTGGGAATAATACGTGAATCCACGAATCAGTGAAATTAAAAGACATAAAAAAGAATCCTTATTCCGTAAAGAAATAAGTGAGTTATTACTTGAGGCTAGTATTGATAATCCTAGTCTAAAAGGACTTTCAGTTTCTCAAGTTACTCTTTCACCAGACAAAAGTATTGTTTATGTCTTTTTTTATTCACCTGATGGCAAAGAATTTTTTGATAAAAAAATAGAAGATCTCAAATTATTCAAACCTTCACTGCGAAAAGCTCTTGCTGCTCGCATTCGTGGGCGATATGTTCCAAATATTGTCTTCAAATATGATGACCAGATTGAAAAACAGATCAAAATCGAGCAATTACTCGATACCGTAAAAACAGATAGTGAAGAAACTGAATCGTGATAATTCTTACTATACTTTTGATTCTGATCTTTTTTTGTTGGGGCTCTTTTCTTAATGCCTTCGCTTATCGTCTTATGATCAACAAATCAATTATAACGAAACGATCAGCGTGTCCTCATTGCAATCAACCATTATTGTGGTACGACCTAATACCAGTCCTGAGTTTCATTATACTCAAGGGAAAATGTCGCTTTTGCAAAAAATCGATTTCATGGCTTTACCCTTTTATTGAAGTTATTACTGCTTTAAGTTTCTACTTAATAATCATATGTACACCATCTACATACTGGCTCGCTTATATGATTTTTTGCTCAGCACTCATTGTCAATACACGTACCGACTTACAAATGATGGTAATTCCTCGTTGTACGAGTCTTTATCTTGCCCCCATTGGCCCACTATTGGCTTGTCTTAAGCTTTTACCCATAACCTTACTTCAAAGCATTCTCGGAGGAGTTTGTGGCTACTTCATACTCTGGACAATTGCAAAAATCTTTTTCTATATAAAAAAAGAACAAGGAATGGGTGAAGGAGACTTTGAACTTATGGCTCTCATTGGTTCATTTACCGGCATCATCGGTACCTTAGCTTCACTCTTTTGGAGTTCTATTATCGGCTCTATCATTGGTGTTAGCCTTATTATAACCGGCAAAGGAACACGTTTAACCAAGTTGCCTTTTGGCCCTCTTTTAGCATTTGGAGCTTTAATGTATATTTTATGGCCCCAACTGTTAACTATCCTTGTTGGTAATTCCTCATCATTTTAATATTTAAAAAATAATTACATTATTTCAAATCATCCTGAACAACTTTGAGCTCTTTTTTATCATCAATAGTCAAAACATCTGATTTGCCATCCCCATCAATATCAGCAACGGCAACTGCTACAAAGCTGTTTTTATCAGCCTTTGCCTGTCCAAGTTCACCAACATCGGCTTCTAAAGAACCTTTTATGTAATTAGTTCCTTCTGAACCACCAAAACCATAGGTATAGTGAGTTTTTCCCTCCGGATTCCAACCAAGCGCAGTTAAATCATTGGTATAGGCATTATTTTCTACCCAATACGCCTTTTCTGCAGCATATAACGATGATAAATTAACCTGCGCTTCAGCACGCTTTGCTCGCGCCACAAAACGTAAATAATTAGGAACCGCAATCATGGCTAGAAATGCAATGATTGCTACTACAATCATAAGTTCAATTAATGTAAACGCTCTGCCAGTAAACTTTTTCATCATTCTCCTTTACCATTTGTAACATAATTCATTCATACCTCTAAAAAAAGAACTAAGTCAATAGTAGCTTTCTAACGGTTTTTATTGAATGTTAGAAAAGTTTTGTAAAATAGTGTTACAAGAAAAACTTTTTTTGACATTTTACCATAAAATATATATAATGATCATATACAATATATTCGAACTTTTTTGAAAAATTAATTTATTTTTGTATAGTTATATCATTTGATTTTGACTTAAAAACATACTATGACAATAATAATTTTAGAGTAAGTTAATAGCTCGGTTCAATGGAGACCAATTATGTCACAGATCATAAAACAAAAGACAAAAAAAGTTGCTTCCTTAAATACGAAGCAACAGCTCACCTACAAAGACATTATTACTTTATTAGATAGCAAATGGAACACAGCTTTAATGGGCCTTAACACTAAAAAAATTGCTCAATTAGACAAAGCTCTTGGTAACCCATCATCAAAAATTAAAGCTATCTTTGTTGGCGGAACTAATGGGAAAAGTGTAACCATTAATTTTGCTACACAATTATTAATCAATGAAGGACTCAAGGTTGGTAGTCTTTATAATCCACATTTTAACATTTATAATGAACGCATAGCCCACAACAATGAATCTATTACCAACAATGCCTTCACCGATGTAGCAAACGAAGTTATCAATGCCGCGGCTACATTAGGCGAGGATTTTCATGCACGCGAATTACTGACTATGATGGCAATCACCTATTTTGCGCAACAAAAAGTTGACGCTGCAGTGCTTGAAATCATTGATAATATGTATGATCCTGCGATGATTTGCAATCCAATTATCAGTGGTATAACCCGTATAACTGATTATGTTGAAGGTGAGTCAGAAAATACCATTAAAAAACAGATTGAAACATTTAAATCAATCATCAAAAAAGATGCGTGGATCATTTCCGCTGATCAAAGCAAATTCACCTTACAAACATTAGAAGAGATGACCAAAAAAGGAAACGCTCAATGGGCAATGCCAATACGTAAATTAGCTGCTTTAAAATATCCATTTGAACAATTACATGGCCGTTGTGCTGCTTTAGCTGAACGTATTGCACAAATTTTTATACAAGAATTTGCCGATTCACAGAAAGTTGTTGTTAATGAAAGTTTGCTCGCTAAAACCAAGGGTCGACGTGGTCGTCCAACATTAGAAGCAAAAAAACAATCTGAACTTAATCCTAAAAAGACCGTTGAACAATTTTGGCAAGAGACTATTAACACACTTCCTTCACGTTTTGAATTTTTAGCAAAAAATAAACCTGCTATTTTATTAGATAATGCAAATAATATCGATGCATTCAAAAATTTATTACTTGGCATTCGATTATTACATTATGCACGTGCATTAAAAGGACTTGTTATCATCATCGGTTGCGAAAACAATACATTATTAAATACCGAATTTTATAAAATGATTCGCTATTTCTTCAAAAAAACTGCTGGTCAGGTTGTATTCTGTCCAATAGAAAAAGATGCACAACATCAAGATAAACCTTGGGATGTTGAACAAATAACAAATGACATTAAAAACGTAAAAGTAAAAGCAAAATCAACCAAATCATTAAGCCAAGCTCTCGACTATGCTCAAAAAGCAGTTGATGAACAAAATGGCTTAATTGTTGTTACTGGTTCACGAGCAATTATTGCTGAATACTTAAAGATAACCGCAAAAAAATAAGACCTCATGTTAAAGCATCTTTTGTTATCACTTGCAACTAGCATAATTCTTGGTATAGGTTACGGGCTTCTTCTCATGTTTCAAACAATGCGAAGAAGCCCGAATTCAGTTCTAACTGTTTATCTCAATTCATTACTCGGACTTATAGTACGTTTTACTATCCTTGGCCTATTTATTTATCGAATGTTGCACTACTCAATGAATCATCTTATACTGATGTTAATTGTTTTTTTAAGCGCATTATGGATAACAATAAGTAAAGGCGAGCTCCTATGCAAGGCCTTGATATCTTTAAAAAAGAATATTGGCACCCTTTATCATCAATCGGATTAACACATTCTTTTTGGAACGTTAATAGTTCGACTATTTTTCATACATGGATTATTTTAGGAATAATTGTACTTATCATTATTGCAGCTCGCATTGCCTTAAGAAATGAAAAAAGTATCGTCGGCTATATCGTTATCTCCTTTACCCAATCATTCAAAGATCTCATTATTCAAAGTCTTGGAACTTTTAATTTCAATCATTTTGCTTTTATAACCTCATTATTCAGCTTTATTTTTTTATGTAATATCATCTCACTTATTCCATGGTTCGAAGAACCAACCAGTGATGTCAGTACTACACTTGCTTTGGGATTAACTTCATTTATGTATATTCAAGTCAATAGCATTATGGTAAAAGGCTTATGGGGATATATTAAAAACTTTTTTGAACCTTTCTTCTTTTTACTCCCGCTGAATATTATTGGACTACTGGCAAGCGTAATTTCAATATCATTTCGTTTATTTGGTAATATTTTTGGCGGACTCGTAATTTCAAAACTCTATTTATACGCCATTGGAGGCTCTTGGATTGGTGAAATCTTGGGCATCGTCAGCGGAATAAATATATTAATTGTTCTTTTTTTCGTACTCTTTGCAGGCTCTATTCAAGCATTTGTATTTTCTATGTTATCGTTAACGTATCTTTCATTAGCTATAAGTCGTGAGGAATAATCCATGATACAATCGGGCAGCTTAATACATTATGGATCACTTGCATTAACTATAGTTCTCAGTGGATTAGGTGTAGCCATTGGACAAGGATACATCGCTATCGCTTCATTAGAGGCAGCCAACATTCAACCACGGGCACAACAACAGATTTCCAAAGTTACTCTTCTTGCAATGGCTCTCACTGAAACAGCTGGCATTTTAGGGCTTGTAATGGTAATTCTTCTTTTTTTTAATACAAAATTAGGTGACCCAACAAGCCTTTATAAAAGCATTGCTCAAGCTGGTACACCATTTGCTATCGGACTTACGGGACTAGCTGTTAGCCTTATTTCGGCTCTACCTGCTTCTCAAGCTCTTTTGGCTATTGCTCGACAACCATTTTTTACTGACAAAATTTCTAACATTATGCTGATCACCATGTCAATCATCCAAACCCCGCTCATTTTTGGCGTTATTATCATTATGTTAACGTATACACAAGTAAATGCGGTCACCTCACTTAATGGCGCTTTAAAATATTTTTCAGCTGCTTTTTGCCTTGGACTTGGAGCCATTGGACCAATAATTGGGCAAGGGATCTTTGCGAAAAGTGCCTGTTGGGCTATCGGCTTTAATCGTGAATCATATAAGCATATTTTATCATTTGCACTTTTAAGTCAATCGATTATCGAAACGCCAATCATTTTTTCGCTTCTTGCCTCATTGCTTATCATTACGACTCAAACACCTTCAGATATAAAAACTGTTGGCTTCATAGTAACCGGCGTTTGTATGGGCCTTTGCAATCTTATGTCTGG